>JAFUBJ010000434.1 GCA_017460265.1 Atopobiaceae bacterium
AACCCCGCGACCATCATGACGGACCCCGAAACGGCAGACCGCACCTACGTGGAGCCCATAACGGTCGATGCCGTGAGCAGGATCATCGAGCGCGAGCGTCCCGATGCGCTGCTTCCCAACATGGGCGGCCAGACGGCCCTCAACTGCGCCGTGGCGCTCGGCGAGGCAGGCGTGCTCGAGCAGTTCCACGTCGAGGTCATAGGCTGCGACCTGGACTCCATCCGCATTGGCGAGGACCGCGAGCTCTTTGCCGCCGCCATGCGCGACATCGGGCTTGAGGTGGCGGCCTCGGGCTTTGCCCACACGCTCGACGAGGCGCTGGCCGTGGCCGAGGCGCTGCGCTACCCCGTGGTCGTCCGCCCGAGCTTCACGCTGGGAGGGGCGGGCGGCGGCATCGCCCACGACGCGGACGAGCTGCGCGTCATCGCGAGCCAGGGCCTCGCGCTCTCCCCCACTACCGAGGTCTTGGTGGAGCAGTCCATCGAGGGCTGGAAGGAGATCGAGATGGAGGTGATGCGCGACGCCACGGGCAACGGCATCGTCATCTGCTCCATCGAGAACGTGGATCCCATGGGCGTCCACACCGGCGACTCCATCACCGTGGCGCCCGCACAGACCCTCTCCGACACGGAGCTTCAACGCCTGCGCGACTACTCGCTAGCCTGTCTTGAGCGTGTGGGCGTAGCCACTGGAGGCTCGAACGTGCAGTTTGCAGTCAATCCCAACGACGGTCGCGTGATCGTCATCGAGATGAACCCACGCGTGAGCAGGAGCTCGGCGCTCGCCTCCAAGGCCACCGGTTTCCCCATCGCCAAGGCGGCCGCCCTGCTTGCCGTGGGCTATACCCTGGACGAGATCACCAACGACATCACGCGCGTGACCCCTGCCTGCTTCGAGCCCTCCATCGACTATTGCGTGGTCAAGGTCCCGCGCTTCGCCTTCGAGAAGTTCAAGGGCACGGATGAGGAGCTCACCACGCGCATGAAGAGCGTAGGTGAGGCCATGGCGATCGGCCGTACCTTTGAGGAGGCATTGCAGAAGGCCCTGCGCTCTTTGGAGGACGGCCATGACGGTCTCGGTGCCGACGGGTTGCTCTTTGACGAGGATCGCTTTGACGAGCTGGTGGCGCGGCCCACGGCCGAGCGCATCACGTATGTGGCGGAGGCCCTGCGCCGGGGCTGGTCGGTCGAGCGCATCGCCCGCGCGAACCACATTGACCCTTGGTACCTGAATCGCATTGCCGACATCGTGGCCGCCGAGGGCACCATAGCCCACCTTGGCCTGGCGGGCATGGACAGAGAGCTCCTGATCGCGGCAAAGCAGATGGGGTTCTCCGACGCGCAGATCGCCCACCTGGTCCACAGCAAAGAGGACGTCATCCGCGCGGTGCGCGAGGCTCTTGGGGTGCTTCCCGTCGTGAAGACCGTCGACACCTGCGCGGGCGAGTTTGCCGCACAGACGAGCTATCACTACCTGACGTACGAGCATGGTTGCAGCTCTGAGCACACGGTGGCGGCAAAGCCCCGCGTGATCATCCTGTCGGCGGGCCCCAACCGCATAGGGCAGGGCATCGAGTTTGACTATTGTTGCGTCCATGCGGCCTATGCGCTCCGTGAGATGGGCTACGAGACCGTCATGGTCAACTGCAATCCCGAGACGGTCTCCACGGACTACGACACCTCGGACAGGCTCTACTTCGAGCCGCTCACCTTTGAGGACGTCATGAACGTGGTTGAGATCGAGCAACCGGAAGGCGTCATTGTCACGTTGGGAGGACAGACGCCCATCAAGCTTGCCCGCCAGCTTGAGGAGGCTGGCGTGCCAACCATGGGCACCCACTCTGAGGCTATCGACCTCGCGGAGGACCGCGACCGCTTCAGCGCGCTGCTTGACCGTCTGGGCGTTCCCTACCCGCCCTCGACGGTGGCATCCACCCCCGAAGAGGCGCAAGTGGCGGCGCGCAGGCTTGGCTACCCCCTCATCGTGCGGCCGAGCTACGTGCTGGGCGGCCGAGGGATGGCCATCGTCTACGACGACGCGGCGGTCGCGTCCTATATGGAGGAGGCCGCCCACGTCACGCCTGACCATCCGGTATACCTCGACGCCTTCCTGGAGGACGCCATCGAGCTGGACGTGGACGCGCTCGCCGACGGCGAGACGTGCTATGTGGAAGCTGTGCTTGAGCACATCGAGGAGTGCGGCATCCATTCCGGTGACTCTGCCTGCTGCTACCCGCCGTTCTCGATCTCGGACACCATGGTGGAGCGCATCCGCCAGACAACGAGGCAGCTTGCCCTCTCGTGCGAGATTCGCGGCCTTCTCAATGTACAATACGCCGTCAAGGACGAGCAGCTCTACGTGATAGAGCTCAACCCGCGCGCGAGCCGCACCGTGCCCTTCTCGTCCAAGGCGAGCGGCGTACCCCTGGCAAAGCACGCCGCACGCATCATGGCGGGCGCACATATCCGCGATCTTGACCTGCCGCCTGAGACACGGGAGCCGATGCACTTTGCCGTGAAGGAGGCGGTCATGCCTTGGGCGCGATTCCCGGGCTCCGACGTGCGCCTTGGCCCCGAGATGCGCTCGACCGGTGAGGTGATGGGCTTGGCATCGACCTTCCCCGAGGCGTATGCGAAGACCCGACAGGCCATTGACTACGAGATGCCTGCGGAGGGCTCGGTCTTCATCAGCGTACGGGATGCCGACAAGCGCTCCATCGCACCGGTCGCCTTCTCGCTGGCACAGATGGGCTACCGCCTCATGGCCACCAAGGGCACGGCAAAGACATTGCGCGCCGCAGGCATCGCCTGCGAAGTGCTGATGCGGATTGGCGAGGGTCACCCCAACGTGCTCGATAGGATCGACGAAGGAGACATCTCCTTCATCATCAACACCCCGCACGGCAACGGCTCGCGCGGCGACGGCGAGGCCCTGCGCAGCGAGGCCGTGAGCAGGGGTATCTCGCTTGTGAGCACGCTCTCAGGTGCCACTGCGCTGCTCCAGGCACTTGCCACCCTGCGCGAGAGTGCTGGGCTCCCCCTCTACGCGTTGCAGGACCTTGCCTAGCGAATAGATCCCACGAGGGCGCGCCGGGCAACCTTCCAACGTGCATCGGCACGCAAAGAGGTGTCCGTCCCGTTTGTATGGGTCGGGAGTGTTTACTCGTGCAACGCCTCTCCGTTGGTCTCGATCACGTGCTTGTACCAGTCGTAAGAGTCCTTCTTCACGCGCTCGAGCGTGCCGTGGCCGTCGTTGAAGCGGTCAACGTACACAAAGCCGTAGCGCTTGCGCATCTCGCCCGTACCCGCGCTGACCACGTCAATGGGGCCCCAATACAGGTAGCCCATGATGTCGCAGCCGTCCTTGAGGGCCTCCTCCACCTGCAGCAGGTGGTCACGCGTGTACTCAACGCGGA
>JAFUBJ010000435.1 GCA_017460265.1 Atopobiaceae bacterium
CGTGAGGTTCTCGTTGATGAAGCGCTCGTAGTGGCCCAGGTCGAGGTCGGTCTCCTTGCCGTCCTCGGTCACGAAAACCTCCCCGTGCTGGAAGGGGCTCATGGTGCCCGGGTCGACGTTGAGGTAGGGGTCGGCCTTCTGCATCATGACGCGATAGCCGCGCGACTTGAGCAGACGTCCCAGCGACGCCGCCGTGATTCCCTTGCCCAGCGCCGAGACGACGCCACCCGTGACGAAGATGTGCTTTGTCATGATTGCCTCCCGCAAGCCGCGCATGCCAGTCCTACGGGACTCCATATTACTGCCAACTGGGGCGGAGGTTCACGCAAGCTGCATGCCGTTACCGCTTTGTTACCCTCTCCCGAGCCGCCACGGGCAGACGCTCCCGCACACGAAGGCGGGACGTCCCGAGGGACGCCCCGCACGATCACTTGTGTTGAAGCCTTCTGCCGGAGGCAGCCTTGCTATGCCACGCTCTCCTTGATGTCGTCGGCTGCGTCTGCCGCCTTGCCCATGACATCGTTGAGGTCGTTCACCAGCTTGCCCTTTCCCTCAAGGCTGTAGCGGAAGCCAAAGAACATGCCAATGATGAGCAGCCACAGCGAGGCGCCCCACATAAAGAGGCCGATGATGACAACGAGCACGGGCAGGGCAATGACGCGCTCGCCGTTGCGCTCTGCCACAAACGTCGTGTCCATGCCCGAATTGACGAACTCGCGGCAGCGCTTGCAAAACTGGTTCCAAGCGTTGGTCGCCTTGGACTCCTGGTACCCGGAGCGCTCCTCCGCCTTGGGCTCCTCCCTGGCCTCGGCCACCTCGACGACAACCTCAGGCTCCTGGGCCGTCTTTCCCTCGCGCTCGAGCATGATGATCGCATCCAGCACCTCATACCCGCACGCCTCGAGCGCCTTGCGCGCCTCCTCGTAGCTGACGCCACACTTCTCGCGGACGAGCTCGACCTTCTCAAGATTCTCCATGACCAACACCCTTTCACTTTCCTTGTTTTGGCGTATGCCATCTGACGGCTTATATGTTGGGATTCAGAAATGAAGGGCGCAGGTTGGGTCGATTAAGCCTGCATGATTGTTTGCCGTGACTTTTTGGGCACACGATCGGGCAAGGATTAATCTTGCCTACATCCCGGATTAATCAACGATGGGCATACTGTCTTGTAGTCGCGGGGGCACAGGGCCTCCGCACCATGCAAGAGAGAGGTCATCATGGCCACCATCGTAGTCCTGTCCATGCTTTTCTTCGTGCTGCCCATCATGTGCTGGGTGTTCGGACTCGTCATGAGGATGCTGGGCTGGACGCTGCGCGCAGTCTTCTCCGTGTTGGGAATCTTCCTGTTCCCGATCATCTTGCTGGCCGCGCTCGCGCAAGGCGCCTTCATGCTGGCAGTACCGCTTGGCGTGTGCTGGCTGGTGTATTCGATGGTCACTGCGGAGTGACCATCACCGCTCAGAGATTCTAATATCTAGTCTTTTGCTCTTCTCCATCTAGTTTTATATACTAGATGGAGAAGATGCGTTTAGGGAGGTTTGTCATGTCTGCCATCGATACGCCCATCTCTGCAACCTCGCTGGCTTCCCCGCCTTCCGTGCGTAAGCGCTACTCCATGGGAGAGGAGATCGCCAACTCCGTCACGCACGGCATAGGGTGCGCGCTTGCCGTGGTAGCGCTCGTGCTGCTGGTCTTGCAGGCAAGACGCAGCGGCGAGGGGGTGCACCTTGCGGCAGCCTACCTCATGGGGGTCCCGCTCATCGTGGAATACCTCTTTTCCACGCTCTACCATGCCATTCAGGAGCCGCGCGCCAAGAGCGTGCTTCGTGTCTTTGACCACGCCTGCATCTACCTGCTCATTGCGGGAAGCTATGCGCCCTTTGCCTTGATCACGCTCGCTGGCCATGGTGGGCAGCGCCTCTTCTTTGTGGTGTGCGCCCTTGCCGTGGCGGGCGCCGTTGCCGAGGCCTTCCTGCGCGAACGCCAGCCGGGGTGGATCACGCCCATCATCTACCTGGCAATGGGGTGGGCCATAGTCTTTCACATCACCGACGTGTACGTCCTGCTCCCCACCGTTGCCTTCCAGCTGCTTCTTGCCGGCGGCCTTTGCTATTCGGCGGGCGTGGCCTTCTATGCCATGCCCAAGGTCCCCTACATGCACTCGGTCTTCCACCTGTTCGTGTTGGCGGGATCGGTCTGCATCACGCTTTCCGCGCTGCTCTTCGTCGTGTAGGGATAGCTTCGCCAGAACAATGTCAGCTGCCTCGTGCTTCTGGCGTTATCGTACTGATGGCTTAGCAAAAAAGCGGCATGATATTTGTCTTCCTGCAACAGAAAGGCCCTTGGCAATCTGCTCCGGCATCATATTTCTTTTTGTGCAACACGTTTTGCACGCGAATTCTTTCGCAGACCCAAAAACTTGTTGCACGAAGTCAAATAGCATGCCGAAGCGCTTGGCAGAAAGGCCTTCTGTTGCAGGAAGACAAATATCATGCCGTTCTCTTTTAAGCCTTAAGATACTGCGGTTATCGACATGAAAAACGGGGCCACCGTGGTGGCCCCGTTCCTTCTTGCCGTGAATTTGACGCTAGCGCTCGCCGCGGTCCACGAACACGCCATCGTAGTGGTCGTCAGCAATGTAGGGAGCCGGGTCGCCCTCCCAGATTACGGAGCCGTTGACGATGAGTTTCTCGAGGCCGTCGACCATCTCGCATACCTTGGCGATGGACGGGCGGGAGCCGTGCGGATACTTTGAGGTGAAGTACACCGTGCACAGGCGGCGCGTGGTGGGAAGTTCGTGCGAATGCGTATGCACGATGGGCACGAGGTCGATGCCCGTAATGAAGTGACCCTCCTGCTCCTCGTCCTCCTCGACGAAGGTCATGAGCTGGGCGTGGGCATATTCCTGATCGGGGTCATAGATGGTGTCGAACGAGTCGATGAGACCGTCGTTATAGACCATAAGGACGCGCATGGTTTCTCCTAACGTAACGCTGAGATTGGTGCCATGGGTCGCAGGCGCGACTTGGACTCATTCTAGTGCGTCGCGCCGCACGGCTTTGACGCCATGACGGAATTTCGGTAGGCGTTCTCTCCCGTGATCTCGCGAATGACGTGCAGCTCAGGCGGAAATTCGACAGGGGTCTCCTCGCTCGTCAGCTCCACCTGCACGATGGCCTGGTCGTCCCAGCAGGGATACACGTCGATCTCGAGGCATTGACCCTCGTATGCCAGGCAGTACCGCGTCTTGGAAATCTCGCGCCGGGCAGGGTCGGCCTGCGCCTGCAGACGTCCGTACTCGCGCAGGGTGAGACGCTGACGATGCACGAGGCGGCTCTTCCCGCCCTCGATGCGCTTCTCGGTGAGGTAGAAGGTGTTCCACTCGTCGACGCCGATCTTGCGCACGCGGATCTCGGTGCCGGGGTCGGAGCATAGGTAGAACTGCGAGATGTCGACGCGTTTGCAGCCCTCCATCCCCTCGAGCCACGCAATATCGGGGTACTCCACGAGGAACTTGCGCTGGATGGGGAAAGGTGCGTCCTCGCCCAGAACGTAGGAAATCTCGCGGATGAGGCGGTTCATCTTGCCCTCGAAGTCCGTCGAGTTGTCAATGATGCGCAGGTGAGGATGGCCGGCCCACGCCGCAATGAAGCCGTCGTCCATGGCGGCGGCCTCCTCGAGCGTCTCGTGGCGCGCGGCGTTGTTGTCGTTGGTGTAGAACTCCTCGGCACCCTTGGCGGCAGTCACCAGATGAAAGACGGCGTCATAGCTGTCGCGCAGCTCGTCTTCGGTGTAGCCAAGGTCGGCAATGACGCGCTGGAACTCATCGTCGGTCATGTAGTACTTGTTGTCGAGCATGCCGCGGTCGCACACGATGAGGATCTTCTCGTCCGCCATGCCGCGGGCCGCACGCTCGAAGGCATGCTCGGTGGTGATCTGCACCTTCATCTGGCACCACTGGTACTCCTCGCCCGACGCGCACTCCCAGGGAAGGATGCCGTTGGTCTTGAACTCCGTCGCAGGTTCGGGCACGGTGATGACCTTGTAGCCCAGCCGGGCGAAGGCCGTGCGGATGCTCGCAAGCGCCGTGGTCTTTCCTCCGCAGACGCCTCCCGTAACGACGATCTTGGTGATGTCGGGCATAGAGCTCCTTCCCTACGTCTTGGCAAGCAAGGCTTTCAAATCAAACATGGCATGTATCCCACCTGCGCGGTGCCAAATGGCTTCGCCGTCACGAAAGCTACACCAGCGAATCGCTGTCGCGGTGAGGGTGGGCACGGCGGCAGCGGCGTGCAGCCGGCGCCGGTCACGTCGTGGAATTACCGTTCCTCAGCATGCGAACCAGGCTGTCAACCACATGCGGGTTCTGCCCCAGGGCCACCGCATAA
>JAFUBJ010000436.1 GCA_017460265.1 Atopobiaceae bacterium
AAAATAATCTGTAAAGAAACTAATAATGCGCACGATGTCTCTCTTCGTTGCGCAGTCAGAGTTGGAGAACCCGTGGCTCGACATGCCTCAGACTCAAGACATGGCTCCAGAAGGGAGACGCCCCGCAAGGGCACGAGGCGAGTGGGCGCGCTCGACGGGCTTCGCGTTCTTTCGATGCTGGCCATCGTCGTCTACCACGCAAACGTCAACTGGCTTCCCGGTGGCTTTCTGGGCGTCACGGCGTTCTTCACCCTTTCCGGCTACCTCATTACCGACGCGCTGCTGCGCGAGGTCAAGCGCTCCGAAGGCCCCATCGACGTGCTGGGCTTCTATGCCCGCAGACTCAGGCGGCTCGTCCCGCTCATGGTATGCGTCGTCGCCTGCACGGCGATCCTCTGCGCGATCTTTGCGCCAGGACTTCTTGCCAAGATGCGCCCCGACGCCATCCCGGCGCTGCTCTTCTACGAGAACATCTGGTACATCCTGAGGGAGCAGTCCTACTTTGCCGCCTCCGGCCTGCCCTCCCCCATCACGCACTTCTGGTTCCTCTCGGTCATCGTCCAGTTCTATCTCGTGTGGCCCTGGGTGATATTGCTCCTCACGCGCACGATCCGCTCCCGCAAGACCCAAGGCCACGTCGTCGCGGCGCTTGCCGTGGCCTCCGCCATCCTCGCTGCCATTCTGTACTCGCCCTCGGGAGACCCAAGCCGCGTCTACTACGGCACCGACACGCGCCTGGCCGAGATCTTGGTCGGTGCATGGCTCGCCTTTGCCTGGCCGACCGACGGGCTGACCGGCACGGGTAGGGCGATCGCAGACCGTCTGGGTGGCAAAGAGAGCACCATCGTCACCGATCTCCTCGCCCTGGTGGCGCTTTGCGCCCTGGGCTGGCTCTGCCGCGTCATGAACGGCTACTCCCCCCTGCTGTACCGGGGAGGCCTCTTTGGCGTCTCCGTCCTGACTGCCCTCGTCATTGCCGCGGTCGTCCGCCCGGGAAGCCTGCTCGCGGTGCCTTTGGGCCTGCCACCCCTGGTAGAGGTCGCAAAGCGCTCCTTCGGCGTCTACCTTTGGCACTATCCGCTGCTGCTCATCATGAACCCCGCCACGCGCACCACGGAGCTTCCCTGGTGGGGCTGGGCGCTCGAGGCCCTGGCCATCGTCGTCGCCGTGGAGGCTTCGTATCGCCTCATTGAGGAGCCCTGGGCGGCGCTTCTAGGCGGTTCGCGCTCCACGGGGTCGCACGGACGTGACGTGGGGCGACGCGTGCCGCTGCCCTCCATCGTGCTCTTGCTGGCCCTTGCCGCCGTGGGGGGAACGCTCATCTATGTGGGTCCTTTCTGGTATGAGGACGGTGCCCTGCAGCAGGTGACCGACACCACGAGCGAAGCCCCCGCACCCGAGCCGCCCGCCGCCGAAAAGCAGGAGCGCCCCGTTCCCGAGACGCCCGAGCAGGCCGTGAGCGAGGCGGCAGAACGCTTCGAGGAGCTCCTCAGGCAGAAGGACTACCCGGTCGATCCTGAGACGGGCTCGACCGAGGCACCGGTCATCCTCATTGGCGATTCCGTCCCCGCCGGCGCGGTCGACCAGTTCTACGAGGTCTTCCCCAACGGCTACATTGACGCGGTGGTGGGCAGGCAGCTCTACGAGGGCGACGACGTCTACCTCTATGACCAGGCGGTGGGATACGACCAGCGCATCGTCGTGTATTCGGTCGGCGACAACGGCGTCGCGGCGGAAGAGGACGTCATAGACCTCATCGAGGCCGCCGGAAGCAGGCAGGTCTACCTGGTGACGACCCGCGTGCCCCTCCCCCTTCAGGACATGAACAACGCCCTCTTCTTTGACGTGGCCTCGCGCTATGACAACGTCGAGGTCATTGACTGGTATGCCTGGTCGGAGGGACATGACGAGTTCTTCTGGGACGACGGGACGCACCTTCGTCCCGAGGGTGCCGAGGCCTACGTCCACATGCTGCGCTACTACATCTGCGGAGAGTAAGGGCTCTTGGTTATGGCATTGCCCTTGTGGCATGCCCCTCTCAGCCAGCCAACGGCAAAAGCGCGAGCAGGGCCACCACGATGGCCAGGGGAACGGTGACCGTGTCGTATTCGCTCGGCGTGAAGAGCTCCGTTGCCGTGCCAACGAGGGCCCCCGCTGAGGCAAGGGCAAATGCCGACGGGAACGGCAGCCCCTGCAGCGTCACGAGCATGAGGAAGCCCACGAAGAGCGCCATGCCCAGCATGGCGAGGCTCCCCTCCCATGACTTCTTGCCGTCCGCCAGGGGCAGGGTGACCTTGTGCCTTCCGTAGGGTATGCCCACGAGCGCCGCCTGCGCGTCTCCCGTGCCCCACATGAGAATCGCTGTTGCGGCAATGTGAGGCTGCCCGAAGACGCCCCAGGCAAGGGTGACGACGCCGGCAAAGGTGAAGAACAGCATGAGCAGGCTCTTGCGTATCTCGCCAGGCTTCTTCTGCACAAAGAGGTCGGCGTACCAGGGCATCCCTTCGATGGCTGCGAGCAACGGATAGAGAGCCACCGCCACGATGACCGAGGTCAGGGCAGCCGCCTGCCAGCTGTCGGCGGCAACGATCATGAGCGACACGCAGGTGAAGGCCACCATGTGCAGAAGCTTGCGGAAGACGAAGGACGGCACCTTGGTGAAGAGCCTGATGGGCAAGAGCACCAACACGGCGGGAACGATGTAGCCGGCAAGGATGCCCATGCAGCGCAGAATCTGGGCAACGAGCCCAGAGGGCGCGATGACGTCACCAATCCACGCCATAGGCGCTGCTACCACCTCTCAAGACGGGGTGTTTGGCCATCGTCTTTGGCAAATTCGTCAGCCGACACGCGCACAAGCGCGGTCCCCTCTTCCGAGTCGAGGTACTTTAGGACGGCGTCATCAATCTGAACGACTTCGCTTACGTAGCAGAGCGCGAAGTTGCTCACGTCCTCCACGAAGCCCTCTTCCTCGTTTCCCGCATAGAGCTCCCAGCCGCTGTCCTCGTCATCATGCTGGGGACCCCGGCTCATGTAGCCCACCTTGTAGTGGTCCTCCGTAATCCTCCTTGAGACGACGGCCAGCTTGCCCAGCATCTGCCTGCGGACGATCGAGGGCTCATAGAAGTGCCTGTGGTCGAGGAACTCCGACACCGACGCGGGGCTTGGGAGCGTGTCTGTGGCAATCTTCTCCACGTCGGCGCCCCAGAGCCTTTTGTCGTCGGCACCGCAGCGCAGGCACACCGCAAGGTGCAGCAGCTCGTCGCCCTCTACGGCAAGGTCAGACTCGACCTGCTTGACGAGCACCTTGCCCTTGTCGCCATAGAGGTAGATCTCCATGTGGCCGTCGACGTACACGTTGGCCTTCGCCGCGCCCAGGTTTTGCTCGTCGTCATAGAAGGCCATGAACGAGGGCAGGTGCTCGTTGACAAACCAATCGAACTCGGTCCCGTTCTTTCCGTTCATATAGTAGACCGCACCGGCTCCTTCAAGCTGGTCAGAGGCCACGTCAGGAAGGTGGTCGACCAATGCGCCTTTGACGGCATCGACAATCTGACTCAACAGCACGTTCACGAACTACTCCTTCGACAGCAAATCCTGGTCACGATGTACGCTAGGCATCTTTAGTCTGCCGCGCCGTTCATGCTCATCTCAAGCTCCGTGAACGCCCACGGAGCCACGAACACGATGGCGATTGTGGAGAGGAAGCCCTTGAGGAAGTCATAGAGCTCTGGCACGTCAAGGCCCTTCAGCGGCATGGTAAGGACGTACCTGAAGACGACGAGGAGGAGGACACCCACAAGGATGCGCACGAGCCGCTGGCGGTTGTTCTCGGCGACCTCAAAGCCCACATAGCGCCTCTCGGCCCACCAGCTTATGAACGCGCCGGCAAACAGCCCGGAGGCCTGATAGCAGTCAAGCGCCATCTCGCGCACGTCTATGAACTCCTCAAGGGCCTCGCTGAGCTCAGGGTACGGCTTAAGGGCAACAAAGAGGCAGGAGACAATCGTGATGACGCACGCGGCGACGGCGAGGATGGCGTCTCTTCCCGGTGTATCCTCTGCCCAGTCGAGCACATACTCTGCCGCCATGACGGAAAGGGCGCCCACAAGCATGCCGCCCACGACGTCTTGAGGTGTATGAACGCCCAGGAAGTTGCGCGAGAAGGCAACCAGAAAGACAAGGAGGCATGACAGCGGGATTGCCCAGCGATACTTCTTGCGGTATTCCCAGCCCAAGGAGCCCAAGATGGAGGCCGAAGCCTGGGTATGCCCGCTGGGGACGCTGTATCCCGTGGCGGATTCGATAGCGTCGTCGAAGGGCTCGATGCGCGGGTCACGCATCCAGGGTCTGGGGACGCAGGTTATGACCTTGACGAGAGTGGTCGTAAAGGATCCCAGGGCAAACGAGAAGAGGGTGACGGTGCCGCGCCTCTTGTCGAAGCACCAGTAGATGAAGCACGGTATGGAGATGAGGACGGCGCTGTTTGCGAGGTCGGAGACGAGCATGAAGAACGTGCCCAACACGTGGGAGAGTAACTCCCGAACGCCCTGGAGAAAGAGGAGATACTCGATATCCATTGCCGCTCCGCTCGATTTGTAAAAAAAGGCCACCGCCAACAAGGGGCGATGGCCTTGATGTATTTGGTGGGCCCAGAGGGATTCGAACCCCCAACCCAGGGATTATGAGTCCCCTGCGCTAACCGTTGCGCCATAGGCCCTTGAGAAAGCAGTACCTACCTTACCACGAAATGGCGCGTCACGGTGACTAAAGGCACCGGGGCATCGCATATTCTTGAGGAGTTCATTCCGTACAGTCATTCAGATAAAAAAAGATGCCCTCGCAGAGGGCATCCGGAAGTTTTGGTGGAGAATAGGGGGATCGAACCCCTGACCTCATGACTGCCAGTCATGCGCTCTCCCAGCTGAGCTAATTCCCCGTGGGTTGGTGCGTCAATTACTATAGCAAACTCACATTCTCGGTCAAGAACTTTTTTTGTTCACTACACTGGTGTGTGGAGAATCGACCACAAACCGATTGGATTGACATGAATCAGCTCGCCAAGAACCTCAAGATATCATGCATCGCCTGCCTGTTCATTGGCCTTGCCGCCCTTGTGATTGGAATTGTGGTGGGATTGAGGAGCGTCTTTGACGTTGACGCCTTGGCGACCGTCGCGTGCGGCCTTGGTTCCACGCCCGCCGGAGCCCAGGCCTCTCGCCTAGCCAACGTTCCCTCAAACGCCAAGAAAGTGCGCGCAATCGCCCTCATAGCCCTTGTAGCGTGCTGCGCGTTTCTTGGCGTCGCGGTTGCCCTTGGCAATCCCGTGCCGGAGCAGATCGGCGTGCTTGCCCTGGCGGCGTTTGCTACGCTTTTGATGTCCTTCTTCTCGCACAAACAGGTGAAAGAGCTGGAGCGCGTCTAGTCTTCACGAGATTGGCGCAACTTCTTGGTGCACGGGTGCCAAAGTTCTGCTACTATACCTTCTGCACGGGCGATTGGCTCAGGGGTAGAGCACATCCTTCACACGGATGGGGTCGCTGGTTCGAATCCAGCATCGCCCACCATAAAACACGAGGTCAGGGTCTATGTACCCTGACTTTTTTTATGTCTTGCACCAAGGCCCTTGCTAGTTTGCACCATATTTGGCCCCTCACTTGCACCAGATTTCGAATCGGCCAACGGTCTCGGGTGGTTCGCGGGTCACCGGGCTGTCCCCCGTGCGCACCTC
>JAFUBJ010000437.1 GCA_017460265.1 Atopobiaceae bacterium
CCCTTGAAGTAGATGGAGTAGTAGCGGCGCATCTCGGTGAAGAGGCTCTCGTCGGAGATGAGCTCGCGCTCCTCGAGCTGCATGAACTTCTCGAAGGCCTCGCGGCGAAGCTGCTTCTCCTCCTCGTACTCCTCCTCGAGGTCGGCGATGCCGGCACGGATCTCGTCGGCAGACAGGGGCTCGAGCTCGTCGAACTCGTCGCCACCCTCGCCCTGGGCGCGCAGGCGCGCGATCTCGTCGTCGCGCTCGGCGTCGAGCTCCTCGAGGTCGGCCTGCAGCTCTTCCTTGAGGTCGGCAGCGTCGGCCTCGCGGGCCTCGGTGTCAACGTAGGTGATGACATAGCTCGCGAAGTAGAGGATCTTCTCGAGGTCCTTGCTCTTGATGTCGAGCAGGCGGGCCAGCGGGAAGCTCGTGGGGCTCTTGAAGTACCAGATGTGGCTCACGGGCGCGGCCAGCTCAATGTGGCCCATGCGGTCGCGGCGCACCTTGGCGCTCGTGACCTCGACGCCGCAGCGCTCGCACACGATGCCCTTGAAGCGGATGCCCTTGTACTTGCCGCAGGCGCACTCCCAGTCCTTGACCGGTCCGAAGATCTTCTCGCAGAACAGGCCGTCCTTCTCGGGCTTGAGCGTGCGGTAGTTGATGGTCTCGGGCTTCTTTACCTCGCCGTGCGACCAGCTTCGGATCTCGTCTGCGGAGGCGAGGGAGATCTTAATGGCGTCAAAATCTGTGGTGTCAAAATCTGCCACTGCGCTACTCCTTATCGTTGGTGAAGTCGCCAATCAGGACCTCGACGTCCTGGTCGGCATTGCCGGCAAGCCCGCCAATGAGGTCGTCGGCGCTCGAGGCACCGGCAAACACGTCGACGGCGTCGACCGTACGCGAGGCAGCCGCGGCCTTGGTCTCTTCGCGCTTGCGGTAGGAGATGGGCTCGATGTCGAGAGCAAGCGAGCGGATCTCCTTGACGAGGACCTTGAAGGACTCAGGGATGCCAGCGTCGGGGACGTTCTCGCCCTTGACGATGGACTCGTAGGTCTTGACGCGGCCGTTGGTGTCGTCGGACTTGACGGTGAGGATCTCCTGCAGGACGTTTGCTGCGCCGTAGGCATACAGCGCCCATACTTCCATCTCGCCGAAGCGCTGGCCACCAAACTGGGCCTTGCCGCCCAGAGGCTGCTGGGTAACCAGGCTGTACGGGCCGGTCGAACGGGCATGGATCTTGTCGTCGACCATGTGGCCGAGCTTCAGGATGTAGCTCACGCCCACGGTGATCGGGCTCTCGTAGGGCTCGCCGGTGCGGCCGTCGTACAGGACAGTCTTGCCCTTGTCGTTGAGCTGCGGCACGAACTCGGCACGCATGTGCTCGCCGTAGTCGCGCATGGCCTTGTTCATGAGGTTGACGTTGGAGCGGCGGATGGCCTCGGCAACCTCCTCGTCGGTGGCGCCGTCAAAGACGGGCGTCGAGACAAACATCGGTCCCTCGACGAAGTCCTTGGAGTCGGCGTTCTCGGTATCCCAGCCGTGGGCGGCAGCCCAGCCAAGGTGGCACTCAAGAAGCTGGCCGACGTTCATACGCGAGGGGACGCCCAGCGGGTCGAGCAACACGTCAACAGGGGTGCCGTCGGCCATGTAGGGCATGTCCTCCACGGGCAGGACGTTACAGACGACGCCCTTGTTGCCGTGGCGGCCAGAGATCTTGTCGCCCTGCTGGATCTTGCGGCGCTGGGCCACGAAGACGCGGACGAGCTCGTTGACTCCCGGCGGGAGGTCGTCGCCAGCCTCGCGGCTGAAGCGCACGACGTCGACCACGCGGCCATAGGCGCCGTGAGGCATCTTCAGCGAGGTGTCGCGCACGTCGTGGGCCTTGGCGCCAAAGATGGCGCGGAGCAGGCGCTCCTCGGCAGTGAGGGCCGTCTCGCCCTTGGGCGTGACCTTGCCGACCAGGATGTCGCCAGGGCCGACCTCGGCGCCGATGCGGATGATGCCGTCATCGTCGAGGTTGGCCAACATGTCCTCGGACAGGTTGGGGATCTCGCGGGTGATCTCCTCCGGGCCCAGCTTGGTGTCGCGGGCGTCGATCTCGTGGCGGGAGATGTTGACGGAGGTCAGCAGGTCCTGCTGCACGACGCGCTCGGAGACGATGATGCCGTCCTCGTAGTTGTAGCCCTCCCACGGCATGTACGCCACGGTGAGGTTGGTGCCCAGGGCAAGCTCGCCC
>JAFUBJ010000438.1 GCA_017460265.1 Atopobiaceae bacterium
GATCGGTCTGCTCCTCTCCGCCGGCCTGGTCGGCATCTGGTATGTGCTCACGAGCATGGACCAGATCATCTCGATCGCGATCTTCGCTCTGCCGGTGATGGGCGCGTTCATCGCCGAGCGCTGGCTCGACCATGAGAGCAAGCTCATCTCGAAGAAGAACGTCCTGAATCTCGCGATGCTCGCCTTCATGGGCGTCTGCATGCTGATCGGCTTCAAGATCACGGCGCACCTCGCCGAGGGCATCACCGCCGGCTACGAGGGCGCCTTCTCGAACTACTCCCCCATGGAGGAATGGAAGGATCATCTCCTCGGCTTCCCCGTGGCTTGGTTCACGCTGCTGGGCGCTTCGATGCGCGACGGCGACAAGCTCATGAGCGTGGACAGCGTCAAGAACCTGCTCGTGGTCATCACGGGCGTGGTGATCCTCGTGATCCCGGTCTTCGCGCTGGCCTGCTACGGCAAGATCCAGGACCGCAAGGCCCGCATCGTCATCCTCACGCACTGGCTCATGACCATGGTCCTCATGATGGGCTACATCATGGGCAAGCTCTCGAGCGCGAACTGGCGTCTTTCGCCGCTGGTGGCGTCCGCGACCGTGTGCAGCGTCGTCTTCCTGCATTGGGCAAAGGGCGAGGTCAAGCTGCAGCGCGTCATCTCGCTTATGATGGTGCCCGTTGTCCAGGTCTGCTGCCTCAATGTCCACGCCATCCTGAAGATGCATGCCGACAACCGTGAGTCCAACGTCCTCTACACGCTGGCCAACGGTCTGCGCGAGCGCGGCCTGACCTACGGCTATGCGAACTTCTGGCGCGCCAACGGTGTGCCCATCGTGGCCGACAACGAGGTGCAGTGCCGCAGCGTCAACATCGTCGAGGGCGGTACGCTCTACGATTACAAGTACCAGGGTCTCAACAAGTGGTATGAGCCGCAGGAGGGCCAGGACACCTACTTCCTCCTCATGGACCAGTGGGAGTGCGATCAGCTCACCAATACGGCATATTACCGCAAGAAGTCCGGCGAATTCATGATCGAGGGCTATCACGTTTGGATCTACAACGTGCCGCTCTTTGAGAATGGCGTCGCCAAGCCTCTGGAGTGACACAAGACCTTATCGAAGTTTTGCCCCGAAGCGTCCAAAACGCCTCGGGGCACCGCATTTCCAAGACGGAAGATAGGAAAGGAGCATCATGAAAAAGATCATCGCAGCGATCATCCTCCTGGTATGGACATGCTCGCTCGCGTCCTGCGCACAGGCACCGTCGGACGTGCCGACGTCTGTCGCAGAGACCGAAGGAACGACCGAAGCGGCCGCGCCGCAGGAGTCGGCCCCCACCAAGCTCGTCAGCAAGATGACAGAGAAGGAGCGTGCTGCCGTGAAAAAGCACGCGCTCACGATCCTCGACGCCCCCGAGCCGCTCGCCGCCAAGACCGAGCACACCGTCAGCGTGGAGTTCGGCTCCCGCAGCATCGCCGAGATCCGTGAGGAGGTCGAGGCCGATCGCGAGAGGATGGGAGAGGAGGCGTACCAGCAGGCGATGGACGACC
>JAFUBJ010000439.1 GCA_017460265.1 Atopobiaceae bacterium
GAACGGCCTCGATACGGCCGAGGCGGCGCGCCGCCTTGCCGAGAACGGCCCCAACAAGCTCGCCGAGGGCGAGAAGGACCCGCTCTGGAAGCGTTTCTTCGCGCAGATGGCCGACCCCATGGTCATCCTGCTCATCGTGGCCGCCGTCATCTCGGCCATCGTCAGCATGATCTCGGGTGAGAACGACTTCGCCGACGTGATCATCATCATGTTCGTGGTCATCCTTAACTCCGTGCTTGGCGTGGTACAGGAATACCAGGCCGAGAACGCCTTGGCAGCCCTTCAGGAGATGAGTGCCGCCCAGTCCAAGGTCATCCGTGACGGCCGCCAGATCACCGTTCCGTCTGCCGAGCTCGTTCCCGGCGACATCGTGGTGCTCGAGGCCGGCGACGCCGTTCCCGCCGACTGCCGCATTCTGGAGAGCGCCTCGATGAAGATCGAGGAGAGCGCCCTTACCGGCGAGTCCGTGCCTTCCGAGAAGATTGCCAAGATTCTCGGCCTTCCCTCGGGCAATGACGACGTGCCCCTGGGTGACCGCAAGAACATGTGCTACATGGGCTCTACCGTGGTCTATGGCCGTGGTCAGGCAGTTGTCGTCGCCACTGGTATGCAGACCGAGATGGGCAAGATCGCTGACGCCATCGCCCAGGCATCGGACGAGCTCACCCCGCTGCAGGTCAAGCTCAACGAGCTTTCCAACGTGCTGACCAAGCTCGTGGTGGGCATCTGCGCCATCGTGTTCATCGTGGGCATGATCCAGAACGGTGGCCTGGCATTCTTCAACGACATGAATCTGGTGCTCAACACCTTCATGGTCGCGGTTTCGCTGGCCGTTGCCGCCATCCCCGAGGGCTTGGTCGCAGTCGTGACCATCGCGCTTTCCATCGGCGTCACCAAGATGAGCAAGCGCAACGCCATCGTGCGCAAGATGAACGCCGTCGAGACCCTGGGCTGCACGCAGGTCATCTGCTCGGACAAGACCGGCACGCTCACGCAGAACAAGATGACCGTGGTGCGCCACTACGGCGAGGACATCGACCGTCTGGTGCGCTGCATGGCCCTGTGCTCCGACGCCAAGTGGGACACCGTGGAGGGCGAGGCCGTGGGCGAGCCCACCGAGGCCGCGCTCGTTGCCGACGCAGCAAAGCTTGGCTTCACGTCCGCTGACTTGGACGCTGTCAACCCGCGTGTGGGCGAGGCGCCCTTTGACTCAGGCCGCAAGATGATGTCGGTCGTCAACCTCTCGCCTGCGGGCGACTACATCCAGCACACCAAGGGCGGCCCCGACGTGGTGCTTGCCCGCTGCACCATGTTCCACACCGCCGAGGGCGACGTTCCCATGACCGACGAGCTGCGCGCCAAGATCATGGAGCAGAACAAGGCCATGGCCGACGACGCGCTGCGCGTCATGGCCGCCGCCCGCACCAACTATCACAAGAATCCGCCCGCGAGCTACGAGGCTGCCGACCTCGAGCAGAACATGACCTTCATTGGTCTGTGCGGCATGATTGACCCAGTTCGCCCCGAGGTGAAGGACGCCATCAAGGAGGCCCACGAGGCCGGCATGCGCGTCGTCATGATCACGGGCGACCACATCGACACGGCCGTGGCCATTGCCAAGGAGCTGGGCATCGTCGAGAGCGCCGAGCAGGCCCTGACGGGCTCTGAGCTCGACAAGATCTCTGACGAGGAGTTCTTCACGCGCATCGAGGAGATTGGCGTCTATGCACGAGTCCAGCCTGAGCACAAGACGCGCATCGTCGACACGTGGAAGAAGAAGGGCATGGTCGTTGCCATGACGGGCGACGGCGTGAACGACGCACCCTCCATCAAGAAGGCCGACATCGGCGTGGGCATGGGCATCACGGGCACCGACGTCACCAAGGGCGTTGCCGACATGGTCCTGGCCGATGACAACTTCGCCACCATCATCGGCGCCGTCGAAGAGGGTCGTCGTATCTACGACAACATTCGCAAGGCCATTCAGTTCCTGCTGTCCTCCAACCTTGCCGAGGTCATCGCGGTCTTCGTCGCGTCGCTCATCGGCTTCACCATCCTTGAGCCCACGCACCTGCTGTGGATCAACCTCATCACCGACTCGCTGCCGGCACTCGCCATGTGCATGGAGGCTGCCGAGCCCGACATCATGCGTCGCAAGCCACGCAACTCCCAAGACGGCATCTTCGCCAACGGCATGGGCATCGACACCCTCTTCCAGGGCGTTGTCATTGCGGCCCTCACGCTGGGCTCGTACTTCATCGGCATCAACCATGCCGGCGTGGGCATCGCCGAGGCCGTTGCAAACGACCAGGCTGGCCTTGAGGGCATGACCATGGCGTTCCTCACGCTGTCCATGGTCGAGATGTTCCACTCGCTCAACATGCGCAGCCGCCGCGCTTCGATCTTTGGCCTGCCTACGCAGAATGGCTGGGCTTGGGGAGCATTCGCGCTTTCGCTGGTGCTCACCTGGATCGTCATCGAGACACCGCTCTCCGGTCTCTTCAACTTTGCCGAGCTCGACATGATGCACTACGCCATGGCCATGGGCCTTGCCGCATCCATCATCCCCATCGTCGAGATCTACAAGGCCGTCATGCGTTCCGTCGAGAAGGACAAGTAAGGCCGCATGGCTAAGCGCTCTGCAAAGAGACGAGTGAGTCGCGCCGACAGGGTCGAGCAGGCCCTGCCGGCGCTCTCCTTGCTCACCGACCTTCCGAGCTTTGACGAGCTTGTTCCCACCAAGGAGCAGCAAGAGGCGTTTGATGGTTCCTGCAAGCGCCTGGAGCGCGAGGAAGGGGTGGATCGCTGCGAGCTTGCCCTTGGTTGCGTGGTTCGCCTTGACAGGGGCTTTCCGGCCGTCATGACCGCCTCCGGCGTGACGCGTTCCGAGTTTGCCGCGCAGCTCACCAAGGGTGACTTCTCGCGCGTTGCCGTGGGAGACTGGGTGTGCCTGCGCATGCCCGAGGGTCATGAGATGTCCCTCATCCAAGAGATCCTTCCCAGAGAGAGCGACATAGCCCGCTGGAAGGGCGGAGCCCGCGGAGAGCGCCAGACGCTTGCGGCCAATGTGGACGTGGTGCTTGTCGTGCAGGCCCTTGGTGCCGAGGCCATATCGTGCGAGCGGATCGCGCGCTCTGCCGTGGTTGCCGCAGACTGCGGGGCGCATGTCTGCGTGGTGCTGACCAAGGCCGACCGCGCCGGCGCCGAGGTGCTTGGGGAGGACCTCGGCCTCATAGAACAGGTGCTTGGAAGCGATGCCCGCGTTGCCGTGACGGCGGCTAAGGGCTCGTCTGACGAGCATGGCCTCGAGCAGGCGGCTCGTGCCCATGGGGCGCTCTGGGGCAACGAGGGCGTGCGCGAGCTGGTGCCCCACGGCACGATCGCCATCATGCTCGGTGAGTCTGGCGCGGGGAAGTCAACGCTTCTGAATGCCCTCCTGGGCCGAGATGCCCTTGAGACGGGTGCCGTGCGCGAACGAGACGACGCGGGTCGTCACACGACGGTCGCGCGACGCATGGTGAGCCTGCCCGACGCCGGCGTCATCGTGGACGAGCCCGGGCTGAGAAGCCTGCCCATGGTGGGTCATGAGCGCGGCTTGGCGCAAGTGTTTCCCGAGATAGCCGATGCCGCGCGTGGGTGCCGCTTCCGTGATTGCACGCATACCCACGAGCCGGGATGCGAGGTCTTGGAACGCTTTGGTTCCGGTTCGTTCACGCCGGTTCGGCTCGAGACGTACCTGGCGCTTGCCCACGAGATGCGCGAAAGCGCCGCAACCCTCGATCCTGACGTGGTTATCTAGGGCTTTTTTCAAACTTGAGTCTCTTTATGGGGCCGCCTCGCATGGCAATTGCGAGGCGGCCCTTCGTCTGTCTCGTTGCTGGGTGGAGAGACCTTATCTACATCGTTGAGCTGGCACATGTTGAAAGTCGTGCAGCCACGTGCAGACAGCTGCAAGACAAGTGCTGCACGTTCTTAAATAATCGCAGGTAAACGCCCCATTTCATCCGAGAATTCCTGTACCGGGCGCAACGGGCGCCCCAGGGGAAGCGTGGGGGTGAGCGATGTCAGCTCGATTCAGGGCGCTGTTTGCGCTGTCATGCGCGGTCTTATCGGTCTTGCTGTGCCTGAACTACGCGTCGTACGTCCAGGCTGAGGCCGATCGCGTCCGCTCGGAAACCCTTGCACGCTATGGCGGAGAGGTGGTGACGCTCGTGGTGTCTGCGACGACGCTCGAGCCAGGTGACGTTGCGAACTCGATGAACGTGACAACGCGGGAATGGCTGGCAGACCTGGCCCCCGAAGGGGCCCTGACAAGTCTTGACGACGTCATAGGCCGCGAGGTGGGAAACGCCGCGCCGCGTGGTGTGCCCCTGACGGATATCACCTTCCGTGACGCCTCGACGATGGCCGAGGTGCCTGACGGTCGCGTGGCGGTGACGCTGCCCGTGACCGACAAGCTCGGCGTGGCTCACGACCTCTCTCGGGGAACGACGCTGACCGCCTACGCAATTACGAGTGACGGCGCCCGGCTCATCTCGCATTCGATGACCGTGCTTGCCGTGCCGGTAACTACAGCCATGGGCACATCGGGCCAGCTCACGGTCGCGGTGGCACCCGAGGACGTCCCTGCGGTTCTCTCGGCAAGCGCCTCCAGCGACCTGCGCATCGTCATGCCAGGCTCGGGCGTGCTTGACGATGACGAGAGCGCTGACCCCGCTGCGCCAGCACAGATCGAGGACGGGCAGAAGGAAGAGGCGAAGGCGGCATCATGAGACATCAATGGGTGGGTCTGTGTGCCGATGGGGCACGCGAGGAGCTTGAGGCGGCTATCCGGCAGATTGACGCTGCGGCGCACATCGTCTTCGCGCGTGATGCTGCCGACATCCGATGCCGGTTGCGAGACGAGGTTCCCGGTGCGTATGGGGCGGTCGTTGGCTTGGGGTCGGGCGAGGTGTCCGACGTGAACCTTGCCGCCGCGCTTGCCTCGGATGGCAAGGCGCGCGAGGTCGTCCTGGTGCAGCGCTTTGTGACTGGTTCACTTCGTTCCCGTGCCGCGCGGGCAGGAATCTCGCGTGTCATCGACATCGATGACGTGCTCTTTGACGAGATGCTGGAAGAGGATGCGTCTGTTGGGTCTGACTGTGCTGCGAGCATGCGGAAGGCCGATGAGGCTCCCGGTGCCGATCTGCGTGCGGCTGTGCACGAAGAGCGTGCGGGACTGGCCCCTGTGATTGTGCTCTCGTCTGGCCGCGGTGGCGTGGGAAAGAGCGCCCTTGCCGCGGTCTGGGCGGTCATGGCAGCGCGTTGGGGAATGCCCGTAAGCCTCTGTGACCTTGACCTTGCCTGCGGAAACCTTCCGTCGCAGTTTGGCCTGGGACGGTGGGAGGATCCCACGACCTATGTCAAGGGTGGCGTCTTTGACAGGGATCGGGCCATCGAGGCGGGGCACCAGGTCATGGACGGCCTGAGGGTCTGGGGTCCCTGCGAGCGC
>JAFUBJ010000040.1 GCA_017460265.1 Atopobiaceae bacterium
GAGGCGGCAGGTGCGCACGATGTGGAAGTCGTGCCGCATCATGAGGTCAAAGACGTGGTTGACCGATCCCGCTGTCGAGTTCTCGATGGGCAGGACGCCATACTCGCAAAAGCCCTGCTCGACGGCGCGGAACACGCCGTCAATGGAGTCGAAGTAGCTGCTCTGGGCGCGCTTGAACATGCGGTCGCAGGCAATCTGCTGGTAGGCGCCCTCCACGCCTTGGCAGGCCACGAACGCCTGCTGCGGGAAGAGGGCGGGCTGGTTGCCCAGGGCAAGCTCGATCTTGCGCGAGGGCTCGCTCTTGATGCCCAGCCGCTGGTACTGCGCCTCGCGGGAGGCCTCCATCAAGACCGACTCGATTACGGCGGCGTAGCTTGCGAGGTTCTCGGGGACGCGCGCCGAGGCACGGGCCACGTTGTCCCGCTCGCGGGCGCGGTCAAAGACGGGCTTGCCGGTCGAGCGCTTGTACTCCGCCACGTCGGCGGCAGCCTCCATGCGCTCAAGGAAGAGGTCAGTGATCTGCGTGTCGATCTGGTCGATGCGCTGACGGATGTCGGCGAGTTCTCTCATGTGAGGTCCAATCGTCTTGTATTAACCCGTCATATTGTGACGGCGAGAAGCGCTCGCGAAGGAGAGTTTCGCAAATGGAGACAATCCTTTAGGTTCCTTGACGCTGGGCGTCAGAGCTGTTCGGGAGGAAACGAGAGCCAGCTGTCGAGGAGCGCCAAGGCCATGATGGCCTCCGCAACCGGAACGGCGCGCGGTGCGATGCAGGGGTCGTGGCGGCCGCGAACGGCAAGCGTCGTGTCCTTTCCCTCCTTAAGATCCACCGAGCGCTGCTCGCGCCCGATGGAGGGGGTGGGCTTGAACGCGAGCCGGAAGATGACCGGAGCGCCCGTCGTGATGCCGCCGAGGTTGCCTCCCGCATCGTTCTTGAGCGTCGTGGGCCTGCCCTCGTCGTCCATGCCGTACGGGTCGTTGTTCTCTGACCCGCGCATCCGAGCTACGTCAAAGCCTGCGCCAAACTCGAGCCCCTTCACGGCGGGGACGCCGAAGGCTATCCGGGCGATGGCGCTCTCGATGCCGTCAAAGAGGGGGGAGCCCACGCCTGCGGGCATGCCCATAGCGGCGCATTCCACGATGCCTCCCACGGAGTCTTGGGCAGAACGTGCCTCCTCTATGGCCTCGCGCATGCGCTTTCCGGCGCCTTCGTCAAGAACGGGAAAGGCGCGGCCGTCGGCAAGGGAGTCAAGCTGGCTCCTGAGCAGCTCGCCTGTGGGCGCACCGCCGTCAAAGGGCGCGTCCTCGATGCCTGCCACCTCGGCCAGGTGCGCGCCGACGCGCACGCCTCTGGTGGCAAGGACCTGCAGAGCAATGCCCCCGGCAGCGCAGAGCGGTGCCGTGAGGCGTCCGGAGAAGTGCCCGCCGCCTGCCACGTCCTGCGCGCCGTGCCACTTTGCCTGGGCCGTGAAGTCGGCGTGTCCCGGGCGCGGCACGCGACGCAGCTCGTCATAGTCGGAGCTGCGGGTGTTGGTGTTCTCGATGAGGCAGGCGAGCGGGGCGCCGCAGGTGGTGCCGGCCGGGTTGAGGCCGCTCACGATGCGCACCGCGTCCGCCTCCTTGCGGGGCGTGGACCACGCCACCCCTCCGGGTGCGCGCCGGGCCATGAAGCGAGCGAGCGCCTCCTGGTCCACGGCAAAGCCTGCGGGGAGGCCCTCCACGACGCAACCGATGGCGGGGGAGTGGGACTGGCCAAACACCGTCACGCGGAGGGTGGTGCCGAACGAAGAGGGCATGGTCTACTCCTCGGTCTTCTCGATGGAGCCGCCAAGCAGCTCGAAGTCGTCCCAGAAGGCGGGGTATGACTTTGCGACGCATTGTGCCCCTCGCACCTGAAGCGGACCTTGGGCACGGCAGGCCATGACCGCCGCCATCATGGCGATGCGGTGGTCGTTTGCGGCCTCAACGGTGCCGCCCGCAAGCTCCCTGCCCGTGATGACGAGGCAGTCGTCCTCGACCACAGCCATGCCGCCCACGGCGTTGATTGCGGCAGAGACGCTTTGGAGCCTGTCCGACTCCTTCAGGCGCAGCCTCCCCGCGTTGCGCAGCCGCGTCGTGCCCTCGGCACAGGCGGCGACAGCGGCAAGGGGAGGCACGAGGTCGGGGATGTCCGAGACGTCAAGGTCGATGCCGTGAAGGCGCTCGTGACGGCACGAGGCAGTGCCCCTGGTGCGCGAGACGCGCGCGCCAAAGAGCGTGAGCGCAGCCATGACGGCACGGTCTCCCTGCGTGGAGGTGCTGTCGAGGCCGGTGACCTCGATGCCGTCAAAGGACAGTGCGCCCGCGGCAAGCCAGAAGGCGGCGTTCGACCAGTCTCCCTCCACAGGTATGGCCCCGGGCGAGGCGAGAGGGCTGCGCGCGACGTCCAGGCAGAGGTGGGGACTGCCGTCGATGGTGATGTGCGACTGCTCGACGGCAACGCCAAAGGCGGCAAGGGCGCGGATGGTGAGCGTTATGTAGGGGAACGACTCCACCGGCTCGCTGACGAGCACCTTCACGGGGCCGTCGACGAGGGGCGCCGCCATCAGAAGCCCGCTCACAAACTGCGACGAGACGTTGCCCGGCAGACGGAAGGTACCGCCGCAGATGGGGCCTGACACCTTGAGCGGAAACGTCCCCTGGGCAGAGATCTCTGCCCCATGACGCACGAGCTCCTCATAGAGAGGGGAGAGCGGACGTTCTGCCAGCCTGCCGTGCCCCACAAGCTCGACCTCTTCGTCCAGTGCGGACACCACGGGCAGGAGAAAGCGCAGCGTCGTGCCGGACTCGCCGCAGTCGAGCGGCGCTTTCTGCCTGGGAAGCTCGCGGCGGCGCGTTGCGGGGATGCCGACGATGCGCAGGCCCAGGTGCGTCCGCGAGACGATCGCGCCAAGGGAGCGCACGCAGGATATGGTTGCCTCGATGTCCTCCGACGTGGTGGTGCAGTCGATGTCGGTCGTGCCGTCCGCGAGGGCTGCGAGCAGGATGAGGCGGTGTGCGACTGACTTTGACGCAACGGCCGCGACGGTGCCCGCGAGCTTGCGCGCATTGATGGTGACGTTCATGGTGCTCATGCGTTCACCCCGCATCCCAGCTCGACGATCCGGGCAAAGTCTGACAGGGTGACGCGCCGGACGTCGCACCGGCCGATGTCATGCACGACGACGAGGTTCACGCTGTCCCCGTGGCGCTTCTTGTCATGGGTGGCAAACGAGACGAGCTGATCGTGCGGGATGTTGGAGTCGGTGGGAAGGCCCTGCTGGGCAACGAGCCGCTCGACGGCCTTTGCGGTGCCCTTCGTCGTCCAGCCCAGCGCCTCGGTTGCCCGCGTGACGCAGCAGAGGCCTGCCGCCACGCAGTGCCCGTGACCGAGCTCAAAGCCCGCGGCGGCCTCGATGGCATGCCCTATCGTGTGGCCGAGGTTGAGGGTCTGGCGGATACCCTGCTCGCGCTCGTCGGCGTTGACGACGTCGCGCTTGATGGCGACGTTCCTTGCGACGACGTCGATGAGCGTCTTGGCGTCGGTGTCTTTGGTGAGCGGGGTCCGCGAGAGGCTGTCAAAGAGGTCGCGGTCGGCAAGGACGGCGTGCTTTATGACCTCTCCCAGCCCGTCGGCAAAGACGGTGGGATCAAGGGACCGCAGCGTCTCGACGTCGGCGATCACGAGCGAGGGCTGCAGAAACGCGCCGACGAGGTTCTTTCCGGCATCCAGGTCGATGGCGGTCTTGCCGCCGACGGAGGAGTCGACCATGGCGAGCAGGGTCGTCGGCACCTGCACCACCTTGATGCCGCGCATGTAGGTTGCGGCGGCAAAGCCGGCCATGTCACCCACGACGCCGCCGCCGAGGGCGACGACCACGCTGTCACGCGTCAGGCTCGCCTCGGCCATGGCCTCCAGGATGGAGCCGAAGGTGTCCAGGCGCTTGTGACTCTCGCCGGCGGGAATGGTGAGCGAAGAGGTGCGCAGGCCGCCCGCCTCGAGGGCATCGATGGTGCGCCTGAGGTAGAGGGGGCTCACGTTGGAGTCCGTCACGACGAAGGCCGCATCGGCCTCGCAGGCAGATGGCAGCCGCGTGCCGAGCCCGTCCAGGATGTCGGAGCCCACGACCACGTCGTAGGTGCGTGATGCGGCGTCAACGCGTATGGTCCTTGGCACCGGCGTCATCTCCCCTCGATCTCTCGCTTGCGACGGTCGCCCTCGGCAAGAAGGTCGTGAAGGCGCTGGGCGTCCCGATCGTCGATGGCGTCCTTGTATTGCTGCAGGTTGTCGATGAGGATGCCGATCTCGGCGCTGAGATAGTCTCCGTCCTCGAGGAAGAGCTCGCACCACATGTCGGGGTTGAGACGCGCGACGCGCGTGAGGTCCTTGTAGCTGCCGGCCGAGAAGCCCTTGTGCACGCGGGCAGACGGGCTCTTGACATAGGCGTTGGAGACGACGTGGGCGAGCTGCGAGGTGAAGGCGATGACCTCGTCGTGGTGCTCGGCCGTGGAGAGCGTAAACGACCCAAAGCCGCACGGCTCGAGGAGGTTCTTGAGGCGCTCGAGCACCTCTACGCGCTCGAAGTCATCCATGGCGGGCGGCACCACCACGAGCGGGGCTCCATGGAACATGTTGGCGCGGGAGTGCGCGTAGCCGGAGTACTGCGTGCCCGCCATGGGGTGGCAGCCAACGAAGGTCCAGTCGTGCGAGGAGGCGATGGCAAAGCACTGCTCGCAGACGGTGCGCTTCACGCCCACGGCGTCGATGACGATGGCTCCGGCGCCGATGAGGTCGGCCTTGTCCTTGAGCCACTGGATGCTCGCGGCGGGGTAGCCTGCCAGGATGATGAGCTCGCACGTGGGGATGGCCTCGTCTGTGAGCTCGTCGTCGACGGTCTCGATCATGGCAAGCTCGAGCGTCGAGCGCGTGCGGTTCCAGGCAAAGACCTCGGCGCCACCCGCATGGAGCGCCTTGGCAAACGAGCCGCCAATGAGGCCAAGCCCGACGATGCCGATGCGGTTGGGGACGAAGGCCCTCGTCAGCTGCGTTGTGTCTTCCATGGCTAGTTCACCTCTGCCGTGACGGCCTCGCGGATGAGGGCGATGCGGCGCATGGCGTCGTCAAACTGCGCGGGCGTGAGCGCCTGCGCGCCGTCGGACCAGGCCTCGGACGGGCAGTTGTGGACCTCGATCTGGAGGCCGTCGGCGCCGGCGGCGGTGGCCGCGTAGGCAATGGGCCGCACGTAGCGGGTGTATCCCGTGGCGTGGCTCGGGTCACCGATGACGGGCAGGTGGGTCAGGTAGTGCAGCACCGGGATGGCGTTCACGTCAAAGGTGTTGCGCGTGCGCGTCTCGAAGGTGCGGATGCCGCGCTCGCAGAGGATGACGTTGGGGTTGCCCTCGCTCATCACGTACTCGGCGGCCATCAGCAGCTCGTCGATGGTGCCCGAGAGCCCGCGCTTGAGCAGCACGGGGGTGGTCGTCTTGCCGACCTCCTTGAGCAGGTTGAAGTTCTGGGCGTTGCGTGCGCCAATCTGCATGACGTCGATCTTCTTGTCCACGAAGAGCTGTACGTCGCGCACGTCCATGACCTCGGTCACGATGGGCATGTCAAGCTCCGCAGAGGCCTCGAGCAGAAGGTCCAGGCCCTTCTCTCCCATGCCTTGGTAGGCATAGGGGGACGTGCGCGGCTTGTAGGCGCCGCCGCGCAGGATTGTGGCACCTGCCGCCTTGACCGCGCGCGCAATCTGGAGGAGGTTCTTGCCCTCGACGGAGCAGGGGCCCGCCATGACCTGGAAATGACCGCCTCCCACGAGCACGCCGTGTCCGCAGTCGACGATGGTGTCTTCGGGATGGAACTTGCGGTTGGCCTTCTTGAAGGGCTCGGACACGCGCTGAACCCGCTCGATGATGTCCATGGACTCGAGCAGGAAGGGGTCGATCTGTGTGGTGTCGCCGATGATGCCGACGATGGTTTCGTTGTCACCGCGGCTGACGTTGGTGGAGAAGCCCCTGCCTTCGATCCAGCGTATGAAATGTTGTAGTTGCTCTGGCGTGGCAGACGGTTTGACTATGGCAATCATGGGCATCCTCCTTGGGGCGCGGCATTTTCACAAGCGTGCATAGTAGCACGCCCCGCCAAGGAGACGCGCTGGGTTGCCAAGCGTTAACCTAATCGTTTTGCTGGGACTTATGCCATGTGGCGTGGGCCTGTGGAAGCTAGCGCTAGCTGCGGCTCTTCCAGCGTGGCCCCGTCTTCCCAGAGGTCCTTGGGGCAATAGCCGTTGCGCTTTGCGTGCACGACAAGGAACACACATGCCAAGACGAGCAGCACGGTGCCGCCCACGCCTCCCTCGACGCCAAACGTGGCATCAAAGAAGGGATCGCTGGATGCCGCCTTGAGCTTGAAGATCGAGTAGAGGGAGACGAGGCCGCTGTTGGGAAGGCCGTAGATGATGTTTTGGGTGAAGTTCCAAGCTGTGTGGAAGGCGATGCAGGCTCCGAGCGCGTCGTAGTAGTAGATGAGTATGGCAAAGAGAATGGCCACGACGATAAGCTGGGCGATGGGTACGGGACCAATGCCAGGATTGGCGAGGTGGCTCGCGGCGAAGAACACTGAGGAGATGATGACGGCGACGAGGGGGCTGCGGTAGCGGCGCGTGAGCTTCTGGAAAAGGAACTGGCGGCAGGTTATCTCCTCCGCTCCCGACTGGACGAGCACCGCGAGGAAGAGGATGAGCAGGGGCAGCGGCTCGAAGTGGTCAAAGCTGAGGGCGATGTCTCCCAGGAAGATGGAGATGATGACGCAGATGGAGTTGATGCCGAAGCCCGCGAGGAGCCCAAGCAGTATGCGCTTAATGGAGTTGCCGTCCCTGCTAATGAGGAACTTCCTGAGCATGGGGCGGTTTGAGGGAGGGATGACCATGGCGAGCAGGGTGAAGACCCAGATGCCGCAGAACGTGAGGTAATGTGCCGCGCAGGCAAGATGGGCTGGAATGCCACCTGCGGTCCCGGTCTGCGACTGATCCTGCATGAGCTGAGCGAGCTGCGTGACGTCGACGCCGATGTCAACCCCGAGCGTTTTCTCTACGATGATGTTACCTAGGATCCCGCCGATAAGAACGAGCGCAAATGTCTCGACACAGGCGATGAGGAACATGTCAGTCAGCTTGCGACAAGGGCGGAGAAAGCGCTCGAGGAATCCCATTGCGTATACCTTTCCAAGACGGTGTGATCCTGTTCAATTGTTGTCCCTTTTGCGACCGGTTGTCTCGCGAGAGTTACAAAAGGCGGAAAAAAGCTTGTCTGCGAGCTGCGGGCTTCTTGCGCTGGTAGCCTTTCTCGCCGCTTGGC
>JAFUBJ010000440.1 GCA_017460265.1 Atopobiaceae bacterium
CCCCGCCGCAGACATCCAGATCCCAGAGGTCACGCTCAAGTACACGGACACCTCCATCAACCCCGACGAAGGGGAGCGCAACATCATCTACACGGTCGAGTTCGACGTGTACCGCGACGGCAATCTGATTGGGCATCTTGCGCCCAACCTTCAGATGGTCACGGCAACGCAGCAGACCAAGGCCAACGCCGCCGTCATGAGCTTTCCGGAAAAGGACCTCTTCGTCGTCTACCGTGGCGTGAACGACGCTGGCGCCTTTGCCATGGACGTGCGTGTCAATCCGCTGATCGGCTTCGTGTGGGTCGGCTTCGGTCTGCTGATGCTGGGTGGTGCCATCTCTGCATTTGGACGCCGTGGGAATGCGCCTTTGGGCCCACCTGTCGAAACGTCGCCTGACGCACAGGCCGACCAGCAAGCAGACGCGATTGCCAAGGGCGCAGGTGAAGAGGATGCTGATGCCCGTGAGGCGGATTCCGGAGCCAAGGAGGCTTCCGCTAAACTGCCTGGTGGCGAGGGTGCGCATTCTGCGACAAACGACAGCGAGGCAGGCGACGACGCTTCCGGGGATGGCCCATCCAGCGACGCTGCTGCAAGCGATGACGCCAGCGGCGCTCCCGTAAGCAGCGCTACTTCCGACGACGGTGAAAAGGCGTAAGCGTTTCCCGTGGGCGGTATAGCGGTACAGGTCGACCATGTGAGCAAGGTCTTTGGAGATCGCTACGCGCTCGACGACGTCTCCCTTGACGTGCCCGAAGGCGCCTTCCTTTCTATTTTCGGACCCAATGGGGCAGGGAAGACCACGCTTTTGCGCATCTTGGCCACGCTTTCGCGCCCGACGAGCGGCAGCGTGTCCATCGCCGGCATCAGCTGCAAGGACGACCCGGACGCCGCACGCGATCAGATTGGCATGATATCCCACAGTTCCATGCTCTATGCCGACCTCTCGGCTGAGCAGAACCTGCTGCTCTACGCGCGTCTCTACGGCATCGACTCTGCGCAGGAGCGCGTGGACGAGATGCTCGAGGCGGTCGAGCTGTCGCATCGGCGCCTGGATGTGGTCCGCACGTTTTCCCGCGGCATGACGCAACGGCTTGCCATCGCGCGCGCTTTGCTCCACGACCCGCAGGTGGTGCTGCTTGACGAGCCTTATTCGGGCCTGGACCCCCATGCGGTCGAGATCTTCGACTCGCTGCTCGATTCCGTGCGAGAGGGCCGTACGTTTGTCATGGTCAGCCACGACCTGCGCAAGGGCTTCGAGGCTTGCACGCATGCGCTTGTGCTTGCGCGTGGCGCGAAGGTGGCCTATGCGGCCAAAGACGACATCGACTACCAGGCCTTTTCCGCGCTCTATCGTGACACGGTGGGAATGGGGGTGTCGTGACATGCCTGGCGTGCGCACCCGTAAGCCTTCCCTGTTCGCCCACTACAAGACCTTGCTTGCCAAGGACCTGCAGCGCGAATTCCGCACCAAGGACATGCTTTCGTCCATGGGCATCTACGCCCTGCTCGTGTTGGTGGTCTACGGCGCGGCGCTCTCGCAAACCGCCCGCCAGTTCG
>JAFUBJ010000441.1 GCA_017460265.1 Atopobiaceae bacterium
AGCGTGTCGGCAAAGGAGGACGCGTAGCTCGCGAGGAACTGGTAGATGGTCGGATTGAGCGTGATGACGCCACAGAAGACTGCGAGCGCATAGAACGCGGGCGTCTTAAGAGCAACCGACGCGGGCACACCCGCCACAGGCGTTGCGGAATCTGACGCTTCCTCGTTGGCGGAAACCTCTTCGGCGCCATATGGGAGCAGGCCCTTGTCCTCGGGCTTGGAGCGCACCACGAAGAGCGTGAAGGGCAGCGTGCCCACAAGCGTGATGAGGCCAAAGACGAGGTAGGCCGTGCGCCAGCCCTCAGGTCCGCTCTGGATGAGGGCAGTGCCGATGGGGTTGAAGATGACGCCGCCGATGCCCGTGAACGCCATGCAGAGGCCCACAAAGAATCCCACGTTCTTGACGCACCACGCATTGATGAGCGTGGGGACGGACAGGTAGATGAGAGGGGCCATGCCCACGCCCATGATGGCGCCGCACACATAGAACCACGGCATGGAGTTGCCGCGGCTCATGCCAATGAGCCCAAGGCCTGCAAGGATCGTGGCCCCAGACAGCACCTTGCGCGCGTCGAGCTTGCTCAGGTGGTTGCCCGCCATGGGAAGCGTCAACATCATCATGACGTTGAGGATCGAGAAGTACAGCGTGAAGGAAGCTCGCGGCACGTCAAAGAACTCGGAGACCGGCGTGAAGAAGATGCCGGCGCAGCTCAGCACCAGCGCGCAGGGCAGGCAGGTGATGGCGATGCAGCTTGCCACGATGGCGTAGGCGTAGTGGAAGCCGCTGTTTTGTCGAGTGGTCATGAAAGTCCTTTCAACATGGTTCACGAGCTTAATCAACTGTATATGTCGCATTGAACAAATACCATGTGCGAAAAGCCTAGCTTGTCAGCCACAAACTGAGTGACGGTTGGGCGCACGTATCATGACTGGCTCGGCCTGACTGGGACACCCGGGTATCCCGCCGGGTGACCCAACATGAAATGAGGTGCCCGCGCCATACTGGCACGGGCACCATCGATCCTCTTGCGATTACAGCACGGCGTTAACTACATGTTGAACGACAAGGAGTAATCCTCTGACATGCCGCAATTGGGGCACACAAACTTCTTCGAAATCATGAATCCACCCATGTCATCGCTGCCTTCGACAACGAGCTCCTTGTGCTTTCCACAGTAGGAGCACTTGTACCAGTATTCCCAGCGCCCGTCGTCCTTGTACTCGAAGTAGCCACCGCCGCCAGTGACGCTGACGAGCTCACTGTCGGCAAGGTCGCGAACCATGTCCTTCTCTGCCATCATGTTCCTTCTTGTATGATTTTAGTATTGATGAAGGGAACCCTATTTTACGCTTCCACGTCGGCGAAGGCGCCGGGCATCTTGAAGCCGTCCCACGAGGGAACGCCAGTGTAGGTCATGACCTCCTCCGCGCCATCAAGCGCGCGCACCGCGCCGGAGGCAGAGCCCTCCATCTCGAAGTCTCCGCCATAGGCGACGACTGGCGCGATCCAACCCACGCGCTCCTCGATGTAGGCGACGAAGCCCTTGTCGTTTGAGACGCCACCCGTAAGGATGATGCCGTCGACCTGGCCCTTGAGCGTTGCCGCAAAGGAGCCGATGGCCTTGGCCGTCTGGTAGGCCATGGCCTCGTAGACGATCTTGGCCCACTCGTCACCCTTGTCGATGCGCTCGTTAATGGCGATGGCGTCGTCGGTGCCGACCAAGCCCAGCAGGCCGCCCGTCTTGCCGATGACGTTCATGATCTCCTTCTTGTCGTGCTCGCCCGAGAAGGCAAGCGCAACGACGGGCTTCAGGGGCACGTCGCCCGAACGGTTGGGGGCAAAGGGGCCGGAGCCCTCGAGCACGTCGTTGGTGTCGACCATGCGTCCCTGGCGGTGCGCCGCCACAGAGAGGCCGCCGCCCACGTGTGCGACGATGACGTTGATCTGGTCGTAGGCCTTGCCCAGGCTCTCTGCATAGCGGATGGCGCACTCCTTCTGGTTGAGGCAGTGCACGTGGCTCTTGCGGTACACACCGGGATAGCCGGTGATGCGCGCCACGTCGTCCAGCTCGTCGGTGTCGGGCTGGTTGACGGCAAAGGCGGGCTTGCCCGTCTTCTGGGCAAAGGAGTACAGGATGGGGGCGCCCAGGATGGCCGGGTGGTTCATGCCACAGTTGAGCACGTGGTCGCAGACCGTCTGGTCGATGGTAAAGATGCCGCCCACGGTGGGGCCCATGCCGCCGCAGTAGCCGCTGAACGCGTCGATGGAGTCAAGCGTCACGTTGGCTGCCGCAAGCTCGCGCTCGATGGTGTCGATGCGGTACTGGAGCTGGTCCTTGGCCAGGTCGAATGCGGCAAGCTCAGCGGGGTCGTGGCGGACGTTTGCCTTGAAGATGGGCTCGGTCCCCTCAAAGACGGCGACCTTGGTGGAAGTGGAGCCGGGCGAGAGGGTCAGGATGCGATATGCCATTGGTCTTCCTTTCCTTGAGCATGGGCCACCAAGGTCGGTCCTTGGTAGCCCAACGGTGTATGGCCTAGCCCCTTTGAGCAAAGGCATAAAAAGACAACCTACAGGCTATGAGTTCTGACCTCATAAGAATATGGTTTACGCACCTAAAAGAAGCGCAGCCTGTCATGCAAGTTTGTGCACTTGTACAAGGCTTTTCTGCACTCATAATCGGACAATTCTATATATGTGAATCATTCATGTCATTTTCGGGAGAAGAGCCTATGAAGTTGAGGACGGCGCTGGGCGAGCTCAAGGTCACCAACCACGTCGAGGGCCGTGGTGTCGACCTGGAGTCTGAGGTCATAGCGATCCCTCGCGAGGGCATCGCGCCGTCAGTTCCTGAAATGGTTAGGCTCGTGCCCAAGGGCAATTGCCCAGAAGATGACGACTATCAGGGCATCACGCTCGAGTATGTCGGTCAGTCGTTGCCTGACGTCGTGTCACGCATACCGGAGCGCTTTGTGCTTGTTGCCACTGACGTTTCCTGGGAGGAGCTTGAAAGCTCCTTCTCCCTGCTTCCCAAGCTCCACGTGTATCTTGACCTTCAGCGCAAGAAGCTGTTCAATGCCTTCCAGACCTCCTACGACATCCAGCGCTTTGCCGACAAGGCCTGCGAGATACTGGGGAACCCCCTCATGATCATCAACTCCGACCGCAGGCTGCTTGCCAGCGCGGGGGAGTTTCCCGAAAACCGGGCAGACGTCCTGGAGGAGATCAACCAAGGATACGTCTCGGAAGAGGTCAATGTCGAGCTGGAGGCGGCGGGGATTCTTGACGACGTGCGCCATGCGGGCCACTCGATCATCTCGGAGAACGAGCGCTTTGGCCAGCGATGGGTCACCTCCGTCATCTCGTTCCACCACATGGAGATGGGCCGTTTCGACATGCTCGAGCTCAACCGCACGGTGAGGGATTCCGACCTCGAGCTCATCGACTTTGCAGGCTCTCTTGCCGCCATCTTGATCGACAAGCTCGGCGTCGCGGGCAAGCGCGCAGGCTCGGGGTCGTCGGTCTTGGATGACATTCTCTCCAACTCGCTTGCAAACGAGAAGACCATGCGCGCGCAGCTCGCGCTGAGCTCCATGCCCCTTGACGACACCTATACGATCATCCAGCTTGCGGGGGACAGGGACATCCCCCGCGCGCATCTCCAGCGCATTGCCTCGCGCGTGGGAAACGCCTTCCGCAACAGCCTCTGGACCCTGAACGACAACAAGCTGGTGGTGATGGTCGCGCTCGGCCAGCGAACGACCGCCGGGTGGGACGCCTATGGCCGTGCTGAGCGCGTGCTGGGCCAGCGCAAGGAGTTTGTCAACACGCTTGAGCGCAACGGTTTGCACGCCTACGTGTGCGAACCCTTCGAGCAGCTGGGGCTCGCCTCTGCGCGCTTTGACCAGATCGCCGCCCTTTCAAGCGTGGTCACCGTGGTCACCCCCGACCAGCCCATCGTCTACTTCTGGCACCATCGCTACGAGGTCATCACGAGCATCGCCCAGACCTTTGGCGAGATTGACATGATGCTTGACAAGCGTGTTGTTGCCATGAGCCTCTATGACCAAGAGCATGGAACCGCCTATCTCGAGACGGCGTGCTGTACGGTTGACTTCCCGGGCAGTCCTGCCGAGGCTGCCAAGGCGCTCAACGTGCACAGGAACACCTACTTCTACCGCGTCAACAAGATCATGGAGCTGTTCTTCCTCAACCTGCGGAATGGAGAGGACCGCCTTGCCGTGGCCTTCTCTACACGCATGCTCAAGGGCATGGGAGGAACCGTGCTCTATGACGTCGACCATATGCCCGAGGCATGGCGTCGCAGCGTGGGAAGACGTCATTAGGCTTTCGCACATGTTATGAGCTTTAGACCCATTTGCCACTCAAGCCGTTTCATACGATTGCACAACGTTTTCAACCATATTCTTTAACTGATATGTAAGTTCATTGGTCAAAGAAATGATTGTGAGAGGGGACAGCTATGACCAAGATTCTCGGCGTGTCGTTTGGTACCAAGAACGGCAACAACGACTCCATCTGCAAGGAGGTGCTGAAGGGCGCCCAGGAGGCTGGCTGCGAGGTTGAGTTCATTCGCGCACAGGACCTGGACATCAAGCATTGCACCGGTTGCATCGCGTGCGTCAAGGCGCTTATGAGCGGCCGTGGCAACCTTTGCGTCCACAAGGACGACTTTGACTGGCTTGCCTGGAAGATGTTCACCTCCGACGGCATCGTCATGGTCGACCCAATCTTCGAGACCGGCGCGTCGGGCCTCTTCCACACCATCATGGACCGCTTCGGGCCTCGCATGGACACCGGCAACAACTTCATCGGCATGCAGATCGCCAAGGAGATCATTGCCAAGGGCGGCAAGGGTACCGTTCCGCCTGAGTGCGTCTTCCACACCGGCATCCCCGTGTCCTACATCGGCATCGGTGGCTCTGACTGGGGCACCCACATCCAGTCTGACCACGCCATCCAGTCCATGACGCCCGCCTGGAAGGTCATCGACAACGAGTGGATAGCCTGGTCCAAGACCGCCCTCATGAAGGACGAGGTCGTGGAGCGCGCTCACCAGATCGGCATCAACCTGGCCGAGGCCGCCAAGGATCCCGAGCACGCCGAGTACAAGGGCGAGAAGGGCGTCTGCCCGCACTGCAACTGCAACGACTTCTACCTGTATCCCGGCGAGAACCGCGCCGTGTGCGCCGTCTGCGGCCTGCAGGGCAAGATCTCGCTCGATATCAACGGCAACGTGCAGGTTACCTACGCCGAGCATGACCTCACCGACGAGGACGGCAACGTCAGCTACGACACGGACGGCGCCCCCGCCTTCCCTGGCATGTATGACGAGCAGGGCCGTGAGCGCGCTCACGACACCATGGGCGGCAAGCAGATCCACGGCGAGGACATCGGCAAGAACGAGGGACTCCTGGCCGAGCTGCAGAAGACCCCCGAGTACAAGGCTCGCGTGGCTGCGTATAAGGAGTTCCTGAGCCCCACCAAGCCCGCTGACGACGATCGCTACGCGAAGTTCCAAGACCTCGGCACCCGTCAGTAGCCCCCCTTCCTGCCCGCCCCTGTTCGTTTGCACAGGGGCGGGCAACCCCATCTCTAACCCGCTCTGGCGTTCGCACATTGTTTGTGCTTCTGAGCTTTGAGAACATCTGACTTAGGTAATTTGGCCACCTGCACACAGGTGGCCTAACGGTAAAGAAAGCATTAAGGAGGAACGTATGGCAAAGCAGCTTGAAACTGATGTCGTCGTCGTCGCGGCGGGCCTCTCTGGTCTTGCAGCTGCCATCTCGGCAGCCGAGAACGGCGCAAGCGTCATCTGCCTGGAGAAGGCGTCCAACACGGGTGGCGCAGCCAACATGGGCATGGGTCCCTGCGCGGCAGGCTCTCCCGTTCAGAAGATGAGCGGCATCACCCTGACCCCGGGCGAGCTCTTCCGTCGCCACATGTTCTATACGCACTATCAGGCAGACGCCAAGCTCGTCTAGGCTTACTACGACTAGTCCGGCGACACCATCCAGTGGCTGATGGACATGGGCGTTGTCTTCAACTCCGTCCGTCCCGCCTTCCGCGCCGGCGAGCGCACCAAGGCCTACGCCGACGGCGAGTACACCTGGCACGTCGTCCAGCCCGAGGACGGTTCTGAGCCCGGCCCGCGCGCTGCCACCACGATGACCAAGCGCATGACCGAGCGCGCCCAGGACCTTGGCGTCGAGTTCATGCTCGAGACCCCTGGCACCGGCCTCATCCAGGACGAGAATGGCGCCATCTGCGGCGTCACCGCCGTCGACAAGAACGGCGAGGAGATCGAGATCTCCTGCAAGGCCGCCATCGTCGCCACCGGCGGATTCGGCCACAACGTCCAGATGATCCACGACAAGATCGGCCTGGACTGGGGCAAGAACCTCTTCTCCTTCGCCATCCCCGGC
>JAFUBJ010000442.1 GCA_017460265.1 Atopobiaceae bacterium
GCTTCACTTCGTCTCTATTCTCCAAGCTGCTCGTCCATACCCTTCCTGAGCACCTGGGCGATGTCGGGAAGCCTTTGTGCTTGCGATGCAGGGCAACGCTCTGTTGGGGAGCTGCGAAAGTTTGCCTTGGGTTTCGGGGCATAGGTCGTGCACCACTGCCAATCTGTCCGTTCGGACACGTAGAATCAAAGCCCTGAAGTGTCGGTGGTAATGCGAGGAGCGTGGGCATGCAGTTCGACCTCAGCCAGTTCGAGTCGTACCGCGAGGGCAACCGCCTCGAGGTCAAGAAAGCCAAAGGAGGTCTCCCGCAGTCTCTGTGGGAGAGTTACTCGGCCATGGCCAACACCTATGGCGGTTGCATCGTGTGCGGCGTGGGCGAGCGAAGGGACGGTTCCTGGTACACCACCGGCCTTGCGGCGGAAGACGTCGCGAAGCTCAAGAAGGAGCTGTGGGATGCGGCGAATAACCCCAGGCGTGTCAGCGCCAACCTGCTTCGCGAGTCCGACGTGACGGACTACGAGGTCGGCGGCGACGCAGTACTCGTGGTAACGGTGCCGCGTGCCCCGCGAGAGCTGCGCCCGGTGCACCTGAACGGTGATCTCATGGGTGGTACCTTCAAGCGCAACTGGGAAGGCGACTACCACTGCGTGCCGCGCGAGATCAAGGCGATGCTGCGCGAGCAGACCGACGAGACTCTCGACACGGGGCTGCCCGAGGAGCGCGAGCGCGTCTCCAATCTTGACGGCGACTCCGTGCGCGCCTACCGCGTGCGCTACGACGCGCGCCACCAGGGCTCGGCGTGGTCTGCCCTGCCAGACGAGGATTTTTTGGAGCGCGTGGGCGCCGCCCGCCGCGCCGCCTCGGGCGAGTTACTCGTCACGAGGGCGGGGCTCCTCATGTTCGGCCAGGAGTGGCGCATACTCTACGAGTACCCCGACTACTTCCTCGACTACCGCGAGCACCTCGATCCATACGTGAGGTGGACTGACCGCATCGAGAGCCAGTCTGGCGACTGGTCCGGCAACGTGTTCGACTTCTTTTCGCGCGTTTCGGCGAAGCTCCTCGTTGACCTGAAGAAGCCCTTCCGACTGGAGGGGATGGTCCGGCAGGACACGACGCCCGTGCACGACGGCGTTCGCGAGGCGCTGGCGAACTGCCTTGTGAACGCCGACTACCTGCAACCCTGGAGCGTGGTGGTGGAGAAGTGGCCTGACCGAATCTCGCTCGCCAACCCTGGTACCATCATCGCCGGCCGCGAGCAGATGCTGCGGGGTGGGGTATCCCAGCCGCGCAATCGCGGGCTCTTCAAGATGTTCAATCTCATCGGCGTCGGTGAGCATGCCGGCTCGGGCGTGCCTGACATCCTTGCCGCCTGGGACGCCGCAGGCTACGACGCGCCTGTGGTGGAGGAGCAGTTCGGCCCCGACGTGCCTGACCGCACCGCGGTCATGCTGCCGCTGGTGGCGAGAGGGTCAGGCGCCAGCTTAGGCGCCAGCTTAGGCACCAGCTTAGGCACCAACTTAGGCACCGGTGGACAAGCTGTCAACCAGGTGGAGCGCCTGCTCGAGTATTGCGCGGAACCTCGCTCGAAGGGCGAGATACAGGCGTACCTCGGCATCAGCTCCGAGAGGTATGTAAGGCAGGAGCTGATAAGGCCGCTCTTGGAGAGCGGCGAGCTCAGGCTGACGATACCCGACAAACCACGCAGCCCGAACCAGAGATACGTGCGGGCGTAGGGCAAGGACGAGTTATCCATTACGGCCGAGTGGAGCTTGGGGTGCAACCGGCCCCGCGCTGTGATTGGATTGCACATGTCTGTAGAGTCATTCCTTTCGAACTTGGGCAGCAGCCTCGTCATCAGGGATAGCTAGAAGGAGTCCATAGACAGGTCTGTGAACACGCTCATCTCGAGGGCAAACAGCTGGTTCGGTGGCTTTGACGGCTGTCTCGTGTTCGGGTCGTACAAGCGCGGGACGATCCTCCCTCGAAGGGCTGACGAGCACTCGGACGTCGACGTCATGATGGTGTTCGACGATGGCGACGACTACAAGCCACAGACGTACCTCAGTCGCATCAAGAGGTTCGCAGAGGACCAGTACCCGAGGTCGATAGTCCATCAGGATCGGCCCTCGGTGGTGCTCGACATGCACCACATACGCGTCGAGATGACGCCGGGCAAGAACTACGGAATCGCAGGGTACTACAACATCCCGCTTGACGCTGGCTCATGGCAACTGACGGAGCCCAACTCCTTCAACGACGACCTGACAAGGTGCAACAGCAACAACGGGTATAGGGTCAAGCCCGTCATCCGACTCATGAAGCGCTGGAACGTCACCGAGAATAACCGGAGCATGGCATCGTTCGAGCTCGAGAGCACGCTGGTCGATGCCCTCATGTTCAGAAGTGTATTCTGCTCGTCATACGTCGACTATCTGCTTGCCTCGTTCGAGGCGATCCGTTGGAAGACAAACACTAGCAGGGTCGATGCCGCTGTGGCCAAGGTCAAGGAGGCGGTGGACGACGAGTCCGCTGGATACCCGATTACTGCTTTGGGTGAGATTAAAGAGGTCTTCCGAGAGGTGTAACAGTGAGCGAAGTATATGAGGCTGGAGAGTTGTACGAGCGGAGCCGAAGAGTTGACTCCTTCTGTCGCATTCTCTTCTGGGCCAACTGTGTGCTGACGATTCTTTCGTTCTGGCCCAACATGATGCAGCCTGTGGTGGCGTACTGTCAGATAGCGACGGCGGTGCTGCACGTAGGCCTCTCCCTTGCGGATGACTGCTTTCTTTGGTTCGAGGCAGAGAGCGCTAATCGAAAGCATCTGGTGGAAGACGCCTTCGGCGTCGACATTACCAACAAACGCAGCGTCGGCTATTGACCCAAAATTGGTTTTAGGTTATTGGATGCTTGTTACGGAAAACGTTACCTAAAGGAGGA
>JAFUBJ010000041.1 GCA_017460265.1 Atopobiaceae bacterium
AAGGCCTTCAAGGACGAGAACGGGTTTGCCCTTGTCATCAAGGCAAAGGACAAGCGCATCGGCAGCTCCGACGGCAAGCTGGTGGACAACTTCTTGGTGCGCATCCTCGATGGGGAAGTGCCCAAGACCTATGGGGTCCATTCCGTTGCGGTGGCAGAGAACCAGACCCGGCACGTGGAAGTCGCCGACTCAAAGATCGACGAGAAGGGCCGCCTGTTCATCACCAGCGCCACGGATGGCGTCAAGCGGCCTGCCGCAAAGAAGAAAGATTAGGGTGAAACGGCGGCTTGCGGTCAGACCCTCAAGTCGCCGTTCCTTTCGTTACGCAGTTTCGCTGGCCTTGAGGGTGCTGTAGAGGAAGGTCTCGTTCTGCGCGCGCAGAATGCTCAGCTCCCATACCAGGGCCTCGGGGAGATCGCGCTCCAGAAACTCGTTGATCAGGCGGATGTTGGCCCGTGCGTCGCATACGTCACCCAGGCTGTCCTGGTGGGCCATCATGTCCTTGGCAATGTCCACGGCATCTGCGCCCAGGGTGACTTGGCAAAGCTCCGACACGTAACGCGCCCGCTTGGCACGCTTGCGCACGTCGTGCGTGAGTTCTGCGTCCGAGAGCTTGACCACGGCAAGGTCCGCAGAGACCGATGCGATGAGCGCGTCAAAACGTGCGCGGATTACGTCTGCCGCAAGGCCGTGCCTGACGACGCGCTTTCTCCAGGCAATGTGCTTGGCAAGCTCCATTGCTCGCTCAAATGACTTCGTGACTTGCTTAGACCCAAGTATTTGTCGGACCTTTGCCCGCTCGGCAGCGGCCTCGTCCTTGCAGAAAGCGAGCAACTCTGGTGAGGAGTCGGGGTTTTGGCGAGCCTGTTTCTCGAAGACGTCCAGCTCGCGCAGGCGTGAGGTGTGGCGTACGATGTCGCGCAGGATGACCTGGGCCTCGGCGTTCCCTTCGCGGTTTTGCCAGGGCTTGATGAAGGCCAAAAGGCTCCGCAGCGTGCGGCTGTTGGTGCGGAAACGGTGAATGGTCTCGATGTCGTCCGGGGTGGCGAAGAAGGCCTCGCGGCGCTCCTCGATGGCTTCGGCCGTCTTGGTGATGGTGTCTTGCAGCTGGATGAGCGTGGTCCAGTTTGCGGCGGTTGGGCCCTGAACAAACCACAGGAGCTTTGCGTCACCCTTGGCGGGATGCATCTCAAGGCAGGCGAGCGCCCCGGTGGAAAACGCCGGCGTCGACTCTGTGAGGCCTTCGACGACTTCCTCAACGAAGGGGATGTGTCCCACGGCAAAGACGAGCTTGGTATCGCTTGCGTACAGATCGTCAAGAAACTCGTCCACGTTTTGGCGCCACAGACTGCCGAGCGGCCGGGTTTTTCCGTCTAGCTGGACACCCTTGTCCTCCAAGGCTTTCTCAAGGATCTCGGCGGTCTGGCGTGCGCGCTTGGCCGGGCTCGTCCAGATTTGGGCGTGGCACTCCCTTGCTTTGAGGAGGCGAAGCATAAAGGGCAAGTGGCCCTCAAGAGCCAGCCTGCCGGCTTTGGTGAGGCTTCTGTCCTGGTCTTGCAGGCTTGGTGCGGAGGGTTCCGCCTTGCCAGGACGCATTACGACGAGTGTCTTCACCAACGTCGCCTCCTTAGTCGTGACGGGCGTGTCGGTTGGTCTCATCATAATGCCGTGGGGGGCGCTGTGCCTTCTGCTCAGGGGTCTCAGGTGGCGGGCGGTTGCGTCTG
>JAFUBJ010000443.1 GCA_017460265.1 Atopobiaceae bacterium
ACACGATCGCCATAAATGTCATGCTCTATACGATATGCTTCTATTGGTATTCGACAATAGGTTAATCAACAAGAGGTGGCAAGATGAGGTACCAAGATTTGACAGAAGAGCAAAAGGGCAGGATTGCCGACGCGAAGAGTCCCGAGGAGATTCTCGAGATGGCCAAGGCGGAGGGCTACGAGCTGACAGACGGGGAGCTCGAGAAGATCTCTGGCGGCAACTTCTGGATTGACGAGTATTGGTGCCCCGAGTGCGGGAGCCATGATGTCGGCGTGTATAAAAACAGCAAAACTGGAAACTGCCACAGCTGCGGTTACGAGGGACCCTTACATCAGTTTCTTCACTAGACGACTCCAACTCGTCCGTGATTTGTGCGGGTAGTCTGCTGTCTCTTCGTAGCCGAGGAACGTGTTCTTTCACCACTCCTCGCTGGTGACGAGCTACCAAATCATCGCAGGCCCTTCGGGGCCTGTTTTCGTGTCTTGTGACACCCTCTCCGCCCTCTCTGGACACAGCTTGGACATTCCAATTACGGCTCGGCGCAGGTACGCGGCCATTTGGGCGGAATGTAATCAATCTCGCGTGCAATCTCGCGTGTGACCGAATCGTATGACGTAAAGAGTGCCCTGGTGGTATCGTACCTTTATGGGCGATTCGTTAGATCGCTTGGAGGGGGAGCCACAGCGCGGAGATTTTCCCTCATGTGCGAGCAAGGATGTCGCTGCAAGGAGGGACGAAGCGCTCTCTGCGATGCCAGAGGCCCAGATCCTGATGACGCTGCCCGGCTTGGGCGCCGTGACGTGCGCGACGTTCCTCTCCGAAGTCGGGGACGTCTCGAGGTTCGGCTCGGCGGCCAAGCTGGCCGCCTACGCGGGCCTCGCGCCGCGTGTCAGGCAATCGGGGACGACGGTGCATTCCGTCACCAAGCCGCGCGGCGGCAACCGCAGGCTCAAGCGGGTCCTCGTGCTGTCTGCGAGCAAGTCCATACTCTTCTGCGACGAGTCGCGTGCGTACTACGAGAGGAAGAGTCCGAAGTGCGCAGCTACGGATCGGCGGTCACCGCCCTGGCGAGAAGGAGGCTGAATGTCATGTACGCGATGCTGCGTGACGGGAAGCCCTACGAAAAGAATAACGGCTAGCCCGATGCCAGCCGTATCCTTGCATGCCCCATTGTAGCAGGGGCTGGTGTCAGCATGCCCATCGATGCATGAAGGATGTCGCATCGGAGGCTCGCCCGAAAACTCGCAGAAAATAGGCTCTTTCAGTTTTCCTCCTGTTCGGCCATGAGCTGAAATCCTTGCTCTCGGCAGTAGGGCAAATTGACAAGCTTCGGAAGAACTCCCTGGGGGTTCAGCTGGCCGACAATCATCCTGAAAGACAAACCTGTTTGAACTAAAGTACGGTCTTTCCCCACATTTGAATGCCCGCAACGCGACGCCCCGCCGAGCGTTGATCGGCGGGGCGTCACCCCGCCCAAGTGCCTCTGATCCCCTTCGGTCCCCCAGCGGGCAAGCCTCGCACATCGTCGCGGGCCCCTCCCACATCCCGCTCCCGGTGACGGCGGAGGGAGGATGCGCGCGCTGGGAGCACCGGGGCATCA
>JAFUBJ010000444.1 GCA_017460265.1 Atopobiaceae bacterium
CCGACCCGACTGAGCTTGCGCTCTCTCGCAAGCTCTCCGAGTTCCCCGAGCTCATCGCGGGGTGCGCGCGTGACCGCGCGCCGTTCCGCATCACGCACTTCTGCGAGGAGCTTGCCGGTCTGTACCACGGCTTCTATCACGACTGCCAGGTGCTGCCGAGCGACGGACGGCCCATGGACGAGGGCCTCTCGCGTGCGCGCCTGGCCCTGTGCGACGCGGTCCGTGTCAATCTGGAGGTCGCTTTGAGGCTGATTGGCGTCTCGGCTCCTGAGGTTATGTAATCGAAAACGCTGCCTTTCGGCGGCGTTTTTTCTTACATCATCGTGAACTATTTGTTAGGTACCCTGTGTTTTTCATGATGTTGTATTACCTTTTATGGTGGAAACGGATGCTGGACGCTCTCACGCCATAGCCAGCTGACCACTCGAGGAGGCGTCATGGAGCTACGGGAGTACCTCTCAATTCGTCGTGCCTACAACCTCGTGCGCCAGGAAGCTGACGCACCCGAGCGACTCACGTTCTCTGAGTTTGCCATTCTCTGCCGACTCGATGTCGCGGGAGGTTCGCTGCGCACCTCTGACATAGCGGAGTACCAGGGGTCACTCCGTCCCACGATGACGCATCGCACCAAGCACCTTGCCAACCTCGGCCTCATCGAGCGTCTCAAGGGAGATCTCGACAAGCGAAACGTCGTTTGCCAGATAACCGACAAGGGACGAGACTGCGTTCAGGCCCTCTGCGCCAGGACGTGCGCCATGATACCGACGGGCCAGGCGCTTTCCCGCGTGACGCCCGATCGCATGCGTCGCTATGTCGATGCCATGGGCTCGATCAACTGCATGTCGGGAGACCTCATCCTCATTGGCCTGCTGGCCTACGACGACACCACCTGCTCTGTGACCGACCTCGTGGGAGGGTTGGGCCTTCTTCAGCCGACGGTCTCCATGTCGGTGTCCTCGCTGGTGGAGGAGGGCCTTCTTGAGCGCGTCCAGGTCGAAAACGCCCCGCGTTCTGCACGAGTTGCCCTGACGGAAACAGGCTCCGAGAGGGCGCATGAGATCGAGGCCCAAATCGAGGCCCTGATCATTCGCAGGAAGCCCCGTCTGGCGTAGGCACAAGGGCGCTGCCCCTCCAAAGAGTTCGGAAAAGACCTGCTTTGTCGCGTTTGCTGACAATGCCTTGTTGTGCTATATTTCCATCTGGTCAAAGCAGATGATTGCATGTGACCGGTTTTCCTTCCCCAAACGTCATCACAACAGAAGATTGTTTGTCCACGGTGCCCTTTGGCATCTGGGACATGACGAGAACGGTTTTTGTTACGTCTTGCCAAGAGGCTGCGATGCTTGTTGGCCAGGCATGGAAAGGTGGGGTGCATGGCAGAGAACGCCGTCGAAACCCAAGAAGCGTTACCCATAATGGTGGAGCAGGTCGCTCCCGAAGAAGCGCCTGCCAAGGCCACCAGGCGCCGTCGTGCGTCTTCTGATGCGGCGGCAGACGCTCCGGCCGAGGCGCCGGCCGCCGAACCCGCCGCAGGTGGGGAGGCAGAGGCTGCTGCACAGCCCAAGCGGCGTCGAGGTCGTCCCAGGAAGACGGCCGACGAGGGCGCTGGGCAGACGTCCGATGCGGCTCAGGCTCCCCAGGCACCCCAAGAGGAGGGGTCGACTTCAGAGCAGCTTGCGGCACAGGATGCCGTGGACCAGAAGCCTGCCGAAGGCGAGCCCAAGGTACGCCGCCGTCGCAGCCGTGCTCGCAAGGACGCGAACGAGCCTGCTGACATTGACGAGATGACCAAGATGACCCAGCAGGCTACGGTGGCATCCGCCCAGATAATCGAGCCGCCCGCAGCCACGCTTGCCGAGGCGGACGCGCGTCTTGGGCAGGAGCAGTCCCAGGCTGACGCCCAGCCCCGCCGCAGGCACAGGGGCTCGCAGGGCAACCAGCAGGCGCAACCTTCTCAGCAAGGTTCCAAAGCCCAGGGAAACCAGCAGCCTGGGCAGGGCAAGCGCAATCAGAACAAGCGGCGCAACAGGAGGGGCCAGGACACCGCGGCGGAGCCAACCCTCACGCTTGAGGAGCTCGAGGCAATGAAGGTGGCCGAGCTGAGGTCCAAGGCCGCCGAGCTTGGCGTTGACTATGTGGGCATGCGCAAGAAGGAGCTCGTGGAGGGCGTCTACCATGCCGCCGCCCTGGCCGAGGGCTTCCGTCCCGTCACGGGCGTTCTGGAGATGCAGAGCGATGGCTACGCCTTTCTTCGTACGGGCAACTACATGCCTGGCGAGCAGGACGCCTTCGTCCACCAGCAGATCATTCGAAACTATGGCCTGCGTCCCGGCGACAAGATCGTGGGGCAGGTCGCCCCGTCGCGCACGGGAAACAAGTACCCTCCGCTGCACAGGATCGACACCGTCAACGGCAGGGCGCCCGAGGGTCTCAAGGAGCGCCCGCGCTTCCGCGACCTTACGCCCATCTATCCTGACGAGCGCCTGGTCATGGAGCATGGCAAGGACTCGACCACCGGACGCGCCATCGACCTCGTGGCACCCATAGGAAAGGGCCAGCGCGGTCGTCTCGTGAGCGCTCCCAAGGCGGGCAAGACCACGGTCCTCAAGCGCATCTGCCAGTCCATTGCCGCAAACAATCCCGAGGTGCATCTCTTCTGCCTGCTTGTTGACGAGCGTCCCGAAGAGGTCACCGACATGGAGCGCTCGATTCGCGGCGAGGTGGTCGCGTCGACCTTCGACATGCCGGCAGACAACCACACCGCCGTGGCAGAGCTCGTCATCGAGCACGCAAAGCGTCTGGTGGAGCAGGGCGAGGACGTCGTGGTGGTGCTCGACTCCATCACGCGCCTGGCGCGTGCCTACAACCTCGCCGCTCCCGCAAGCGGGCGCATCCTGTCCGGTGGCGTGGACTCCGCCGCGCTCTATCCGCCCAAGAAGTTCCTTGGTGCCGCGCGCAACATCGAAAACGGCGGATCCTTGACCATCCTGGCCTCCGCGCTGGTCGACACGGGTTCCAAGATGGACGAGGTCATCTTTGTGGAGTTCAAGGGAACGGGCAACATGGAGCTCAAGCTCGACCGCGACCTTGCCGACAAGCGCATCTTCCCAGCCATTGACCCGGTTGCCTCGGGTACGCGCAACGAGGACCTGCTCATCGACGCCGAGCTTCAGCCGTTTGTGTGGGGCATCCGGAGGGTGCTTGCCAACATGAACAGCGTCGAGCGCGCCGCCACGGCCCTGGTGAAGGGGCTCAAGGCGACCAACACCAACCAGGAGTTCCTCATCCGTTCGGCAAAGAAGGCCCAGCAGAGCGGGGA
>JAFUBJ010000445.1 GCA_017460265.1 Atopobiaceae bacterium
CAATACTTCTCCTCAGGCTGCTTGCCATCGCGTTTTGCGCCCTGGTCGTCTTGATGGCAATACCCTCCCTTGGCGACCGTGCGGTCATGGTGAGCCTGTCGTCTGCCGCCGGGACCATCGTGCCTCAGTCCCTCTCGGGCATCCTGGTGATACCGACGCCCTTTGGTGGCGCCTTCCGCGGGGACTTTGCCCTTGCGGCGCTGCTCGTCTACCTTGTCGATTGGGCGCTCACCAATGCACGCGCCCGGCTCGTGCGGGGAAGGTGAGGGGCCTTTGAGCTACGACACGATAGACATACTGGTGAGGATCCTGGCCGTCGTCCTGGTGACGTGCTCGGCCTCCATTCACGAGTTTGGCCATGCCTACATGGCGCACCTCCTTGGCGACGACACGGCCAAGGAGCAGGGCCGCATGACCATCAACCCGCTCGCCCATATCGATCCCTTCGGGTCCGTGCTGCTGCCCTTGCTGCTCTCGCTTACCGGGTCGGGCTACCTTGCCTATGCCAAGCCCGTTCCCTACAACCCCAACAGGCTGCGCAACCCCCAACGTGACGACGCCCTCGTCGCGCTTGCCGGTCCGCTCGCGAACGTCATCCAGGCGCTTGTCGGCGCGGTGGCTTACCGCGCCTGCCTCATGCTGCTCTACCACGACGCCGCAGCCCCGTATTACCTCTATTACATTGACTCCGATCCCGTGGCGTGGCTTCCGCTTGCGTTGCAGCTCTATGTGCAGGTCAACTGCTCCCTTGCCTTCTTCAACCTGTTGCCGCTTCCGCCGCTCGACGGCTCGAAGCTCATCATTCCGTTCCTCAAGGGCGATGCGCGCCGTAATTACTACAAGGTCCAGCACTACGCGCTTCCCATCACCTTCGCGCTCATCTGGCTCGTGCCCGACGTCTTGGGGATCGACCCGCTCGGCATGTGGCTTGACCTCACCGCCGGTAACCTCGAGACTCTGCTTTTGGGGTGGTAGGTGTGAGCTATCGCGTGAGGACACAGGCCTTTATGGGGCCCTTCGACCTGCTGCTGAGCCTGGTCAGCCGTCAGAAGGTTGACATCGGCCAGCTCTCCATCTCCGAGGTGACCGACCAGTACCTGGCCGAGGTCGACGCCATGGGCGAGCTCGACCTCGAGGTGGCGAGCGACTTCCTGCTCGTTGCGTCTACCCTCCTCGAGATGAAGGCGGCCTCGCTTGTTCCCGACGACGCGGTTTCCCGCATTCCCGACGAGGACGAGGAGGACCTTTCCGACCTCTCGCCCGAGCAGGCGCGCGAGGTGCTCATCGAGCGGCTCATCGCCTACAAGCAGTTCAGGAACGCGGCGCGTGCCCTGGGCGGGCGCATGGAGGCCGCCTCGCTCATGGAGCCGCGAACGGTGGGCCCAGACCCCGAGTTCCTGGGGCTCATGCCCGACTACCTGCAGGGCATCACGCTGCGCTCGCTGGCCGTCATCTGCGCTGACCTTGACGGGCGGCGCGAGAGCATGCTGCTCGAGGCCGAGCACGTGGCCCCACGCAGGCTTCCCATTGCCCTCACGGTTGCCTCGGTCGACCGCATGACGCGTTCTCACCCACTCATGACATTCTCCGAGCTGCTTGATGGCCAGACCACGCCCGAGGCGGTCGTAGCGACGTTCCTCGCGGTGCTCGAGCTCTTCAAGCGCGGGTCCATTCGCGTCACGCAGTCCGAGGCGTTTGGCGAGATAGACATTGCGCGCGTCGAGGGTGCGCCCACCTTCGAGCTGGACGAAACCGAAATCACAAGCATCGAGGAGGATGCCTAATGCGAGACCTTGGACCCATTGCGCCGCATTCGCTGAAGGGCGCGCTCGAGGCCCTGCTGCTCGTCTCGACCGATGCGGTGCCCGCAACCGACTTTGCCAAGCATCTTGGCGTCGCCCCGAGCGAGGCGGCTGACGCCCTTGCCGAGCTATCCGCGGAGTACGCAGACGCCAATCGCGGCTTCCAGCTGCGCGAGGTCGCCGGGGGCTGGAGGCTCTTCACGCACCCCGCCTACCATGACGAGGTCGAGCGCTATGTCCTCTCGTGGGACACGCGCACCCTCTCGCAGGCGGCGCTCGAGACGCTCGCGGTCATTGCCTATCATCAGCCCGTCACGCGCGAGGGCGTCAAGGCGGTGCGCGGCGTCAACTCCGACGGCGTCATCGCCTCCCTCAAGGAGAAGCGCCTGATTCGAGAAGTCGGACGCGAGGCCGACCGTGGCCAGGCGGCCCTTTTTGGCACCACCCAGGCGTTCCTCGAGAAGTTTGGCCTTCGCTCGCTTCGCGACCTGCCCCCGCTGGAGGACTTTGCCCCCGACGAGGAGGCTCGCCAGTTCATTCGCGAGCGCCTGTCGGGCCGCTCGATCTCATCGACGCTCGAAGAGACTGCCTCTGACATCGACGAAGAGGCCGAGCTTCTCTCGACGCCCGACGAGGAAGACTACCGCGACTGGGTCGAGGAGGACCTTTCGGGGGAGTCGGATGACTGACTCCCTGGCATCTGACGAGCGCATCGTTCCCATGCGGCTTCAGCGCTTTCTGGCGCGTGCCGGCGTGGCGAGCCGTCGCGGCTCCGAGAACCTCATGACAGCCGGACGCGTCACGGTCAACGGGAAGGTCGCGTCCGAGCTGGGGACCAAGGTCGATCCGCTTGTGGATGTGGTGGCCGTGGACGGTGTCGTGGTGCGGCTGTCCGAGGGCTTCGCCTACCTCATGCTCAACAAGCCGGCGGGCTACCTCACCACCATGAGCGACCCCCACGGCCGCCCCTGCGTGGCCTCCCTCGTGCCGACCAAGGCCTATCCCGGCCTCTTCCCGGTGGGGCGCCTTGACGCTGACACCACCGGCCTTCTGCTCTTCACCACCAACGGGGAGCTGGCGCACCGGATGCTCCACCCGTCAACGCATGTCTGGAAGCACTATGTGGCCTTGGTGAAGGGCACGCCCAGCAAGCGCGAGCTCTCTGCGCTCTCGCAGGGGGTCGAGCTTGAGGACGGACCGACGGCGCCGGCACGGGTCTCGCTTTTGGACGACGCGGACCCGGTTTGCCGCCCGGTGGCGCCCGGCAGGGTCCCTCGGGGTCACGCGGTGGTGGGCATATCGATCCATGAGGGAAGAAAGCACCAGGTGAAGCGCATGATGGAGGCTGTGGGACACGAGGTCGTGCGGCTCCATCGCGACGTCTTCGGACCCCTTGCGCTTGGGGACGTGGCCCAAGGTTCGGGGAGAGAGCTCTCCGCGGAGGAACGGGCTGCCCTCGAAGCGCTGCACTAGGGCATGTGGGCCATCGCGTGCGCTCCAACAGGAGCGCATCACCTCTTGATACACTAGGACCTGACCATCTTTGATTGGAGACACACATGAAGGTTGCCATTGACGGCCCCGCGGGTTCCGGTAAGTCCACCGTTGCCCACGCCATAGCCGACCGCTGCGGACTCACGCTGCTCGACACGGGCGCGATGTATCGCTCCGTGGCCCTTGCCTGCGTCGAGCGCGGGCTTGACCTTGAGGACAGGGACGCTGTGGCCGAGGTTGCCCGAGCCGTCGCCATCACCTTTGGCAAGGACGAGCGCGGGCAGACCGTGCAGCTTGACGGAAAGGACGTCACCTCTGCCATCAGGACGCCCGAGATCGACAAGGCCGTGTCTCCCGTCTCGGCCAACCCGCTCGTGCGCGAGGCCATGGTCGCCCAGCAGCGCGCCATCGGAGAGGGCATTGACGTCGTGGCCGAGGGCCGCGACATCGGAACGGTCGTCTTCCCCGACGCCGAGGTCAAGGTCTTCCTCACGGCCGACCCGGCGGCGCGGGCGCTGCGCCGTGCCGTGCAGCGCGACGGGGGCGACGCCGCCAAAGATGCCGATGCCACCGCAGACGAGTCGGCGGTGGCCGAGATCCTGGCAGACCTCATCCGTCGAGACGAGTACGACTCCAATCGCGAGGCCTCGCCGCTGCGTCCCGCCGAGGACGCCGTGCACATCGACTCGTCCGACAAGACGGTGGACGAGGTGGTTGACCTGATCGTCAAGCTCATGGAGGAGGCGCGCTAGCATGCGAGCTTTTGCCGGGAACTCGTACGACGACTACTACGAGGCGCCGATGGCGGAGTATCCGCTTCCCGCCAAGGCGCTTCTGGCCTTTGCCGCCTGCGTCTGCGGCGCCGTGATCAAGCTTCTCTGGCCCTGGACCTTCGAGGACAGCCACAAGCTCTGGGACGACAAGCGCGGCCGCGTCCTGATCATGAACCCCGTGTCGCTCCTAGAGCCGGTGGTCACGCTCATCTCGCTGTGGGCACACGGCATCAGCTGCCGCTCCATCTA
>JAFUBJ010000042.1 GCA_017460265.1 Atopobiaceae bacterium
AATCTCGGCCCGTTGGTCGGCGGTCAGGCTCAGGCGTCCTCCTCGGTATCCGGCGCAAATCCCAGCCCCTCGGCAACGTCGTGGGCAATCTCGGCCCCAAGAACCTCCTCGGCGCGAGCGAGCGCCGCCTTGCGAGACGTCTCCTCGGGAGCATGAATCACGACGTCGTCAAAGATTGCGCGAGCAAAAAGCGCCTCCGCGTCCGCCGTCGAGATGCCTCGGTCCGCAAGGTACGCAAGCTGCTCGGGGCTGATCGAGCCAATGGACGCCCCGTGATTGCCGGCGACGTCGTCCTCGTCACAGAGGATCGTGGGACGCGTCTTGTTGACGATGTCGTCTCCGGTCACGAGCACGGTCTCGATCTCGTTGCCCGCGGCGCCCTTGGCACCATGGATGAGGTCGATGGTCTCGCGCATGGTCTTCTTGGCTGCGTCAGCCAAAACGCCCGACGTCGTGACGTCTGCGCGCGTGTTGCGGCCGCGCTGGCGGACTAGGTGGTTGACATCAAGCTGCTCGGTGCCGCGTGCCAGGTAGCGCATGTCGTGGACAAGGCGTGCGCGTCTTCCTGAAAGCGAGGTGCAGATGCCCATGGCGACCTTCTGGCCACCCAAGGCGTACTGACGGACCTCGATGCGTGCGTCGTCGGCAGCCTCGATCCCGACGCCTTCGATGTGCTGGCCGGTGTCGTCAAGTGCCACGACCTCCACGAGCGACACCTGGGCCCCGCGCTCCGCCACGATGCGCAGAAGCGACGCGGAGGTGCCCTGCGTCTCGTGCCGTCCATGAGCGACGACCACGATGGTTGCCTCGGCGCCTTCGCGCACGAGCACGCCGGTGTCACGGACGTCTCCTGCCGCGGCGTCGATGTCAACGACGATGGGCTCCTCGCGCCTTACGCCGGCCTTGACCTCGACATAGCGCGAGTCGCCCGACGACGCGACCACCCAGCGGGCGGCCTCGTCGCCAATGCCGACCTCGACCGAGTCAAAGAGACGCGGCAGGCGCCCGAGCACCTCGCCCTTTGTGACAGGCACAGGCACCTCGAAGGAGATGTCGTTGATGTGCAGGTAGTTCCACGTCTGGGCGGCGGGCACGTTCACGTGTGAGAGCGTGGTGGTTGCGGCGACAGCGGCCGCGTTCTTATCGGCCATTATCCGATCGCCCCTTCCATCTCGAGTTTGATGAGGTTGTTCATCTCGACGGCATACTCAAGCGGCAGCTCCTTGCTGACCGGGTTGGCAAAGCCGTTGACCACCATGGTGCGCGCCTCCGCCTCGGAGCAGCCGCGGCTCATGAGGTAGAGGATGGTGTCGTCAGAGATGCGGCCGATGGTGGCCTCGTGACCCACCGATGCCGTGGCGTTGCGCACGTCCATGGCGGGGATGGTGTCGGAGCGGCTGATGTCGTCGAGCATGAGCGAAGAGCAGCTGACCGTCGCGCGGGCACGGTCGGCGTGGCGGCCGATTACGACCGAGCTGCGGAAGGTGTTGACGCCGCCGTCCTTGGAGATGGACTTGGTGTCAACTGACGCGGTGGTGTCGGCTCCGTTGAGGATGACCTTGCAGCCCGTGTCAAGGTCCTGCGTGGCCCCGGCAAAGGTGATGCCCGTGAACTCGCAGGTGGAGCGGGCGCCGGAAAGGATGGTGGTGGGGTAGAGGTAGCTCACGTGGCTGCCAAAGCTTCCCGACACCCATTCCATCTTGGCGTCAGCGCCAACCGTCGCGCGCTTGGTGTTGAGGTTGAACATGTTCTTGGACCAGTTCTCGATGGTCGAGTAACGCAGACGTGCGCGGTCCTTGACAAAGAGCTCGACGGCACCCGCGTGGAGGTTTGCCTCATAGTACTTTGGTGCCGAACATCCCTCAATAAAGTGCAGGTCAGCACCTGGCTCTACGATGATGAGCGTGTGCTCGAACTGTCCGGCGCCGCTGGCGTTCAGGCGGAAGTAGCTCTGAAGCGGATAGGAGAGGGATACTCCCTCCGGCACGTACACAAACGAGCCGCCCGACCAGACGGCATAGTGGAGCGCGGCAAACTTGTGGTCGCGCATGGGGATGAGCTTGCCGAAGTACTGGTGCACCACCGGCTCCCACTTGGGGTCGTGCAGCGCGTCCTCGATGGTGGAGTAGATGACGCCTTGCTCGGCCACCTCTTCGCGCATGTTGTGGTAGACGATCTCTGAGTCGTACTGGGCGCCCACGCCGGCAAGGCTCTCGCGCTCAGCCTCGGGAATGCCCAGGCGCTCGAAGGTGGTCTTGATGTCCTCGGGCACGTCTTCCCAGTTGCGCGCCTGCTTGGTCTTAGGCGACACATACGTGGAGATATGGTCCATGTCCAGCGCAGACACGTCTGGCCCCCAGTTGTCGGCCATGCGCATCTCGTGGAAGACGTCCAGCGCCTTGAGGCGCATCTCGAGCATCCAGTCGGGCTCGTCCTTCTTGGCCGAGATGGAGCGGACGATTTCTGGGGTGAGTCCGTCGTCGTAGCGCTCGTAGCCCTCCTCGGGCATCACGAAGTCATAGAGGGAGCGGTCGACGTCTGCGACCTCGGAGCGCTTCCTCTCTTGGGTCTCGCTCACTTTATGCAGCACCGCCCTTCGCGGCCAGGGCCTCCTCGAAGCGGCCAAAGCCGTTCGCGTCAATCTCGTCGATGAGCGACGCGTCGCCCTCGCCCACGAGGTTGCCGCGCACCATGACGTGGGTGCGGTCGACGTCAAGGCGCTCGAGGATGCGCGTGTTGTGCGTGATGATGAGCAGTGCTCCGTCGCACTCCTCGCGGTAGGCTTCGATGCCGCGTGACACCACGGAAAGGGCGTCGACGTCAAGGCCGGAGTCAGTCTCGTCAAGGATGGCGAGCTTGGGCTGCAGGAGCAGCAGCTGAAGCATCTCGATCTTCTTCTTCTCGCCGCCCGAGAAGCCCACGTTGAGCTCACGTGTGAGGAACGAGTCGTCCATGCTGAGCTGATCGCAAATGTTGGCCACGCGCTGGCGGAACTTGCGTGCGGTGGTCTTGAGCTCGGGACGCATCTGGCAGATGGTGCGCAGGAAGCTGTACAGAGGAACGCCGGGCACCTCGACCGGAGCCTGATACGAGAGGAACATGCCGGCAAGTGAGCGCTTGTCGGGGGAGAGGTCGGTCACGTCAACGCCGTCGAAGGTGACGGTGCCCGAGCTGACCTTATAGGTCGGGTCGCCCATGATGACATGACCGAGCGTGGACTTTCCCGCGCCGTTGGGGCCCATGAGCACATGGGTCTCTCCCTGCGCGACGGCGAGGTTGATGTTGTGAAGGATGGGATTGTCCTCGGTTCCTGCCGAGAGTCCCTGAATGGTGAGTAGCGCTTCTGACATGGCGATCCTTGTCTGTGGTTGCTGAATTCCTAGCTACGGTGCGGGATTTTACCCCGAACGGGGGAGTTATTTCAATCGTCGTTGTTATGCGACCACTTCACGTGCACAAGGGCCGGCGTCGGGAGTGCACATGTTAGGATGTCCCTTGGCAAAGGAGGTGTGAGATGGACGCGTGGAAGCGGCTGGGCTCTTGGATATCGAGACACATGGTGTTTGTGGTCCCGCTCTGCATTGTGGTGGGCGTCTTCTTTCCTCATACGCTGATTCCCCTTCGCCCTGCAATCCCCACACTCTTTGCGATCGTCACCTTCCAAAACGCCCTGCGCAACGACTTCAAGAGCCTTCGTGACACTTTCGGCCATCCTCAGGCGCTGCTGATCACGCTGGCGCTGGTGCACGTCGTTGCCCCGCTGACCATATCTCTTGTCGCAAGGGCGCTGTTTGGGGCAAACCCTGACACGGTGGTGGGGCTCGTGCTTGAGTGCTGCGTTCCGGTTGGCGCCACCACGGTCATGTGGTCGGGGGTCTATGGGGGCAATGTGGCGCTTGCGCTTGCCATGATGTTTATCTCCACGACCATTGCGCCCTTCACGATCCCCTGGACGCTCAGGCTGCTCGTGGGCGCCACGGTCGAGGTCGACGTGGTGGGCATGATGGGTGACATGCTCTATATGGTGGGCATCCCTGCCGTGGCGGGCGTCGTGTTCAACGAGGCAAGCCATGGGTGGGGGAAGGAGAGGCTCTCTCCTGTGATGGCACCGCTTTCAAGCATCCTCGTTCCCATCATCATTGCCACAAACGCCACGGGCATCTCGAAGTACGTACTGAACCTCACGCCATGGCTTGTTGCCGTGGCTGCCTTCGTTGGCATGGTGACGGTTCTGAGCGTGTGCATGGGGCTTTTGGTGGCACGGCTGACTAGGCAGCCTCCCGACACCAAGGTCACCATGGCCTTTGACTGCGGCATTCGCAACATCTCTGCCGGCGCCGTGCTCGCCGCAGCGTATCTGCCTGCGGAATCGCTCTTTCCCGTCATGATAGGGACGCTCTTTCAACAGCTGATTGCCGCCATTGTCGGCAAGACGCTTCAGCGTCGCATGGGTCTTGGGGAACGCTGATCGAGCAACCTCTTGTCGTCGGTCTGCGCTATCCTGTTCGGGCAACGAAACCGATTGGGGAGTCAACATGATCCGCACCAACCACGCCGTCCTGCATGCCTTCGACTTTGAGACGGGGAGCGCCTACCTCTCAGAGGACGAGCTGCCCTTCGTCGACGACAAGCAGGTCAAATCGTACGTGCAACGGCATCTGAGGCGCATCTCGTCAAGTGCCGAGAGTCGACATGGCGAGTTTGTCGAAGGCAGCCTGTTTGCCGAGCAGCTGTCTCAGTACCTTGCCAACGAGAACACCTTCCTAGGGCTTTCTGTGCAGGTGGCGCAGTGGTTCTGGGAGGAGCTGCGCCGGGCAGACAGCGTTGAGCAGTGTGACCTTCTGGTGGCGGAGTTCGAGGACACTGGCGAGATGAAGGTCGACGGAAAGACCGACGACGCCGGCATCGACGCCGCTTTCGAGGCTTCGGGCAAGCGCTGGTTCGCGGTCTTGGTCCTGCCACGCAAGCTGTCGTTTGCCCACGAGGTGGGAGGGTCGTTCAACGGGATCTATCGGCATGACGGGATGCTTCCCAGCCCCACCCAGAAGGTGGTGAGCTACCTGCTTGTGAACGAGGAGACGCTCGAGATCGACTTCTCGGACAAGCCGCGCCTGATTGCGGGACGTGAGGTCAACGTCATTCCGGACGAGTTCTTGAAGTGCACGGCAAAGGCGTCGAGCAAGGACGTGTTTGCCGCTGTGGCAGAGATCGTCGACGAGGTCGCCGAGGAGGCCGGGCTCACGCCGGCGCTCGAGGTGTCGCGGGCCAAGGCGGCACTGGCACACGCTGCAGAGCGCGATGAGGTCGTCTCGCCCGTGGAGGTGGGGCGCGAGGTCTTTGCGGAGCGAGAGGACCTGCGCGAGCGCTTTGAGCAGGAGGTGCGCGAGCAGCGCCTGCCCGATGAGGTTCCGGTCAAGCGAGGTGTGGCAAACCGTATGGCAAAGAGCCACCGGATCCGCACCGACACGGGCATAGAGATCACCTTCCCGTCGGACCTGGTGGACCGTCCTGGCTACATCGACTTCACGCGCGAGGAGGACGGAAGGCTCACCATCACCATCTCCAATGTGGCGCGAATCGACAACCGCTAGGCTCTTGACCTGTTGGGGAGGAACGGTGACGGGCAGGGAAG
>JAFUBJ010000446.1 GCA_017460265.1 Atopobiaceae bacterium
AAAGGCGATGCCAGAGCTGGGGAAGGTCACCTTGGCCGTGGAGCCAAACTCATAGACGAGGTTGTCGTTTCCCGCCTCGTCGAGGGCGGCAAAGATGTTGAGCAGCTCGTCGTCCTGCTCGCCAAAGGCGTGCACCACATAGGCGTTGTCCCAGAAGATGCGGAAGTCGGGCGCCGCGGGCTTGAGCGAGGCGAACGCACGGACGACCTCGTCGGAGTAGGTGATGCCCGTGGGGTTGGCGTACTTGGGCACGCACCAGATGCCCTTGACCTGAGGGTCGCCCTCGACAAGCTCGCGCACGACGTCCATGTCGGGACCGTCCGCGCGCATGGGCACGGGGACGTTCTCGATGCCAAAGCTGGCGCTCACCGCAAAGTGGCGGTCGTAGCCGGGGCTGGGGCACAGGAACTTGACCTGCCCCTGCTGATGCCACGGCGCCTGCCCGGCAATGCCGTGGACAAAGCCATTGGCAACCAGGTCGTGCATGAGGTTCAGGCTCGACGAGCCATTGACCACGACGTTTTCGGCATCTACGCCCAGAATCTCTGCGGCAAGGCGACGTGCCGAAGGCAGCCCGTCCGGCGTGCCGTAGTTGTCCACGATGGCGTTGCCGTCAACAAGGGGCGTGTCTGACGTGAGAAGGTCGAGCATCGGCTTTGAGAGGGCAACCTGCTCTGCAGAGGGCTTGCCGCGCGCCATGTCAAGCGACAGCTTGCGGGCGGCAATCTTGTCCTTCTCGTCCTCGAGCTGGGCAATCAATGCATCGAGTTCCTCGGTGGCCATGAGCTGGTAGGCGTTTGGCATGGTGGCGCTCCTCTCGCGCGGCGCGAGGCCAATGGACATCGCAAAGAAGTATAGACGCTTCGGGTCACTTTACTGCTACCATTGTCCGCATGAAGAAATCTGCTTACAACGGACGGACCGAGCACCGCGACCCCGTGCGCCCCGGCTCCCCTGCCGGCGAGTACGGCGAGCTGCAGCGGCTGGTTGACGCGCTCTACGCCGTGAACCCGTCGCAGGCCGTGTCGCGCATGGACGTGATCGTGCGCGCCGAAGTCGACGACCTGGGAGACGACCTCATGGAGGTCGTGCAGCTGCTGCCCGCCGGAAAGTACAAGCGCTATCGCCTGTGCGACCAGCTCAACTCAATCATCACCGCACACGGGTGGGCCTACCTCTACGGCACGGTCGAATAGCTTCGCCTGCCGCAACAAGGCACCTCTCCCCTTTTGCGTCACTCCTCCTCGAGGTCTTCGTTTGCGCCCCGATTCTTGATGAGTCCATAGACCTCAACGAAGAGGATGCCCAGAAGGGCCGCCGCAACCGAGCCCATCAGGATGGCAACCTTGGCGCTCATGACGTCAAAGGGATCGCTATACGCAAGACCCGAGATGAGGATGGACATGGTAAAGCCAAGGCCGCCCATGATGCCCACCGCTATGACCTGATCCCACGTCACGTTCTTTGGCAGCTTGGCAAAGCCGATCTTCACCAGAAGGAAGGTGACCGCGATAATGCCGATGGGCTTGCCGAAGACCGCGCCGCAAAAGACGCCGCGCGTGACGGGGTTGGCAAGTATCGAGGCAAAGTCGGAGCCCACGAAGCGCACCTGCGCATTGGCGCAGGCAAACAGCGGCACGATGAAGAAGTTCACGAACACGGAGATGTTGCGTTCGGCGCGCTCGAGCGGAGGAGTCACGTGATGCATGACGCGCGCGACGGCAACTGCCGCCTCGGTAAAGTCGTGCTGACCCAGCACGTGGGTGGTGTCGTCGTAGCGGTCGTCGAGCTCGCTCGCCTGGCGTCCCAGCCAGTCGCGGAGATTTGAAAGGCGCACGTCGGATCGGGCGGGCAGGAAGAACGCCAAGATGACGCCCGCCAGCGTTGCGTGGATGCCCGAACGGAACATGAAGAACCACAAGACCAGGCCCACGGCCATGTACGGCTTGAGCGAGTAGACCTTGGCGCGGTTGAGCCCCCACAGCACAATGATGGCAACCGCAGCGGCGGCGCACCACTGAATCTGCGGCGTCTGCCCATAGAAGAGGGCGAGCACCAGGATGGCAAGGATGTCATCGGCGATGGCAAGCGTCTGGAAGAAGACCTTTGTCTCGGGCACGACCTTGTCACCCAAGAGCGACATGACGCCGAGCGCAAAGGCAATGTCGGTTGCGAT
>JAFUBJ010000447.1 GCA_017460265.1 Atopobiaceae bacterium
ACCGAGAGAATCGGGTGGGGCCCGTCGGGCTCCACCCGATTCATTTTGGCCGTAACTTGCCTTACAACCCCAACTACCTGCGGTTTTATGACAGCGTATGGTATAATTGCAGGTAGGAGGTGGTGTCTGTGGGTGACGTCCAGGGCAGGCTCTTCGAGGTCGGCGAGGCGGAGGGAGAGACCGTCGCGCGTCGCGACCCTTCGGAGCCCAGGTTCAGGCCCTGCATGCAGGACCAGCCGATGCTGCTGCCGCCGGACATAGGCGACCTCGTGCCGGAGGGGTCAATGCCCCGCGTCGTGGACATGATCGTGCGCTCCATCGACAGGGAGACCCTGACCTCCCTCTACCCGGGCGGCGGGGCGCCCGCCCACGACCCGCAGATGATGCTCAAGGTCGTCCTGCTCGCCTACGCCTCCGGCATCTACTCGTCGAGGAGGATCGCCCAGGCGACGCGCGAGAACGTCGGCTTCCTCTGGATATGCGGGATGCGCCCGCTCGACCACATGACGGTCAACCGCTTCCGCACCGAGCGCGTGCGACCGGTCTTCGAGGAGGTGTTCTCCGAGGTCATCCAGCTGCTCGCGGACATGGGGCTGGTGACGCTCGACACCTACTTCCTCGACGGCACCAAGGTCGAGGCCAACGCGAACAGGTTCACCTTCGTGTGGGCGAAGTCGACCGCCCGCTACAGGGAGCAGCTCAGGGCCAGGGTCCACGCGCACCTGGCGGCCATCGACGAGATGGAGGACGAGGAGGCCCTGGCGCCGGAGGATCCCTCCGAGGTCGACTCCGAGGCCATCGCCGAGGCCGCGCGCAGGATCAACGAGCGCATCGCGCGCAAGGGCGTCGGCAAGAGGCCGAAGGACGACGAGGGGAGGGCGCTCAGGGCGGCCAAGCGCATGCTCGAGGGCGAGTGGGCCGAGCGCATGGCCCGCTACGAGGCGCAGGAGGAGACCCTCGCGGGCCGCGGCAGCTACTCCAAGACCGACCCCGGCGCGACCTTCATGCGCATGAAGGAGGACTCACTCACCAACCAGACCAAGCCGGGCTACAACGTGCAGGCCGGCACCGAGGGCCAGTTCGTGCTCGACGTCACCTGCCACCAGCGGCCCGGCGACACCGCGTGCATGATCGAGCACCTCGAGCACGCCGAGGGGACCATCGGCCACCTGCCCGCCGAGGTGGTCGCCGACGCCGGTTACGGCTCCGAGCAGAACTACGCGTGGCTGGAGGAGCGCGGGTGCGACGCCTACGTGAAGCACAGCGAGTTCTTCCGCGAGTGCAGGAACTCCGGGTGGCGGGAGGACCCGATGAGGCCCGCCAACTGGGCGTACGACGGCGAGGCGGACTCCTACGCGTGTCCCGGCGGCCGGACGCTCGCCTTCGCCGGGGAGAGGCGCGTCGTCAGCGAGCTGGGCCACGAGTCCGTGACCAGGACATACGTCGCGGAGGGCTGCCCGGCGTGCCCGCTGCGCAGGAAGTGCTTCAGGGCCAAGGACCCCGACGCCGTGCGCGTCCTGCGCGTGAACCCCACCCTCGACGCGCTCAAGGCCAGGGCGTCGGAGATGCTGCGCACGGAGCGCGGGTCGGCGCTCGGGAGGCAGAGGTCCGTGGACGTCGAGACCATATTCGGCGACATCAAGCGCAACTGGGGCTTCAGGCGGTTCCTCCTTCGCGGGCTCGAGAAGGTGGACCACGAGATGCGGCTGGTGGCCATGGGCCACAACATCCGCAAGCTGGCCTACGCCCTGGCGGTGTAGGCACCCCTTCCGTCCCTCGTGCACAGACAATGGCCCGCGGCCACGGTTGGTGCCGTGGTCACGGGCCATCTGCTCAGGGGCTGTTGTTACAGCCCCATGATTTAGCACTCTGAGTTTGACAGGCAAAGCGCAACAAAAGCGTTGCACTTGTTTGGCGGGCTTCTGCATCTAGCTGCGCGTTATCTGTCTTTGACGCAAAAGCGTGGCCAGGACTTGTAATGATACCAAATGAGTTGTCCTGCGTTGCATAGGCTTTTACCTGCTGATTTGGTAGTTTAGTTTTTGAAAGCTTAGTTAGTTTTAAGCAACTCGTTCTGACGTTTCTGTACGTGTTTTGGAGGGTGTTTCATTTAAAATTTGATGTTGCGATGTTGACGCGTTCTTTGGATTGTCGTGGCGTTTCCACAGTTTCTCCATAATCTAATCACACTTCGAGGCTGTCTGACTTGGCTGTGCCGTGGTCTTAGGTGTTGCCTCAGATTCCTAAAATCGAAAAATTGTTCGAATTTCACGCTTCAAATCACGCTACTTGTGATATATTTATAACGAAAAGATGTTCTAAGGAGTCGCCTATGAAGTCTGTTAACTGGGATTCTATCACAATTACTAACAAACTTATGTTTGGGGAGGTATTTAGAAATGCTGATTTATGCCGTCAGCTGCTTGAACTTGTCCTGGGCGTAGGAGTCGAGAAGGTGATTTACACGCATCGCGAGCATGACATCCTGCCTGAGCTTGGCGCAAAGGGCATTCGCATGGACGTCTACGTCAAAGACGGAAAAGGCACCGTGTTTGACGTTGAGATGCAAAACGAGAATCGCGGCAACCTGGAGAAGCGGTCACGCTACTATCTCAGCACCAACGACATGGACTGCATCAAGGCCGGTGACGACTACAGACAACTGCGAGACTCCTTTGTCATCTTTATCTGCACGTTTGACCCGTTCGGACGCGGTTTGGCGCGCTACACCGTCACGCCCCATTGCAAGGAAGACATGCATGAGATGGTCGATGGGTCTACGCGGCTGTTCATTAACGCCGCTGCTTGGGACTCCTGCGACGACCCGGGGCTGAGAAGCTTCCTTTGCTACCTTATGGGCGGTACCATTGAGCCGACGGATTTCACGGAGCAGGTAGAGGCCGAGGTGCAGCGCGTACGCAAAGCGCCAGAGTGGAGGAGGACCGCCGTGCGCCTTATCGACTACATCAACGAGGAGCGCAACATCGCCCGCGAGGAGGCGCGTGAAGAGGGATTGATCGAGGGGCGTGCCGAGGGGCGTGCCGAGGGGCGCGAGGAGGGGCGCGAGGAGGGGCGCGAGGAGGGGCGCGAGGAGGGGCGCGAGGAGACAACGCAGCAAATCGCACGCCTATTCAACGCATTGAAGGGTGCCCACCGAGAAGATGAGCTTGGCGTAGCCCTTTCTGACAAAGAGAAGCTACGGGCTCTTCTTGACGAGTTTGGCATCGAGTAGCTCAACAGCGATGTGCCCTACGATCAGGGCTGACCGTAGGGGCACATCCCCTTCTGATCCCTTTGGAGCAGTTACTCCTCTGGCGTCAACCGGTGAGCCACCGAGTCACAAATCAGGGCTCCTACCACGGTCTTTGCGTCTTCGACCTTGCCGTCGAGAACAGCGTCTATCAGCTCGCTCAAATCCACCAGGTCTACGTTGATGAACTCGTCCTCGTCGGGGTTTGACTGCGCAAAGGTGAGGCCCGTAGCCATGTAGATGTGGATGAGCTCGTCGCAGAAGCCCACGCCCGTGGCGATGGTCGTGAGAAACGCCATGCGCTCTGCCTGCATGCCCGTCTCTTCCTGCAGCTCGCGGACGGCACAGTCCATCGGGTCCTCGCCGGGATCGAGCTTGCCGGCGGGAATCTCCACCGTCACGCGACCAAGTGCCGTGCGATACTGGCGCACCAGGCAGATGCGGCCGTCATCGGTCAGTGCCACGATGGCGACGGCACCGGGATGGCGCACCACCTCGCGCATGGCATCGCGGCCGTCGGGCAGTTTGACCTGCAGGCGATCCACGTTGATGATGCGGCCTGTCCAAGCGGTCTCTTCGGCCACCACCTGCTCGCGAATGTCCAAGTCGCGGACGTCTTCGTCACCCTGGACAAACGAGCGGCTCACTGGTGCGCCCGACTGGTGACCCGCTTCCGCGCGGTCGCCGTCGTATATGAAGGCCGCTGCGCTGTCCTTCATGCTGTCAAGCGCCCCGTCGAGCTCCGACAGCAGGTCAACGCTCTTGTCTGGCTCAATCTGAGCCGCTACGTCAACTATCTCAGGCGCTTTGTCCTCAACGTTCTTTGCCATGCTCTACCTGCCCTTTTAGAGGTTCTCTCGTCCAAGGATCGCCTTGAGGCCGATGTCCGTGCGGAACGTCTTGCCCTCAAAGTCGATCTTGTCACAGGCGGCATAAGCCTGGGCACGTGCGGCCTCGAAGGTCGGCGCCACGGCCGTCACGTCAAGAACGCGGCCGCCCGCCGTTAGTACATTGCCCTCGTCATCCAGTGCGGTGCCAGCATGGTAGACGGTCACGCCCTCCATGGCATTGGCGTCATCAATACCCGTGATAACCTTGCCCTTCTCGTAGCTTCCGGGGTAGCCGGCGCTGGTCAGCACCACGCTGACCGCCCAGTCGTCGCCCCAAGAGATGGGTACATCGGCCAGCGTGCCGTTGTCGCAGGCAAGGAAGGCCTCGACGAGGTCCGCCTGCATGCGAGGCAGCACTACCTGGGTTTCGGGGTCGCCAAAGCGCGCGTTGAACTCCAACACCTTGGGGCCGTCCTTGGTGAGCATGAAGCCACCGTACAGGCAGCCCTGGTAGATGATGCCGTCTGCACGCAGCTGGTCCACAACTTTCTGCATGATGGCAGTCATCTGCTCAAGCTCTCCGTCAAGCAGGATGGGCACGGGGCTATAGACGCCCATGCCGCCGGTGTTGGGGCCCTTGTCGCCATCAAGTGCGCGCTTGTGGTCCTGGCTGGTTGCCAGAGGCACCAGCGTGGTGCCGTCGGTAAGCGCAAGCAGGCTGCATTCCGGCCCCTCGAGCCTCTCCTCCACCACGACCAGTTTCCCTGCCTCGCCAAAGGCTCCCGAGAAGCACTCGTGCAGGCCAGCCAGGGCCTCCTCGGTGGTGTTGGCAACAATGACGCCTTTGCCCGCCGCAAGGCCATCTGCCTTGACGACGCACGGTCCACCCAGTTCACGGACGTAGTCCGCCGCAGTGGCCTCGTCGGTGAAGCTCGGGTATGCGGCGGTTGGCGCGCCCGCGCGTGCCGGGACCTCCGGGGCACACTTCTTTGAGCCCTCCATCTGAGCAGCGTCGGCGTTAGGGCCAAAGCACGGGATGCCTGCCGCGCGAACCGCATCGGCCACGCCCACCACGAGGGGTGCCTCCGGGCCAATGACCACCAGACCAATGTTGTTGGCAGACGCCCAGGTAGCAACGCCAGCTGCGTCCTCCTGGTTTCTCGGCGCGACCTCCGCCAGCTGCAGCATGCCGCCATTGCCGGGAGCCACCCACAGCTTTCCCGCTCGCGGGGACTCGGACAGCTTCTTGAGCAGCGCGTGCTCGCGGCCGCCAGCGCCAAGCAGCAGAATGTCAATCTTTTCAGTTGCCATGGTTTGCTCCAATCGCCGATGGTTCCCGTTGGTACCGACCGGTACCCGTTGGTCACGTTGTTGTCCTTACCTATTGTGCGACAAGCGCGCTTTTGCGCCCAAATCCGTAACTCAACGTGACAAAAACAGCGAACAGAGCACCGAGCTGTGTGTTCTAGGTGAAGGGCCTTTGCCCCGTCATTTCCCTCCCCACTCCCTTTCTGCCCTCTTACCTGCCGCTTTGTGGCAACTGTGCAGATAAGTGACAGGTATCGCATAGCCTGGTGCAAGCACCCCTTGTCATCCTTGGTGACATGGCTATCTACCTTGGACATACAACCGCGCGACGCATCCTCGAAAGCAGGCTGGTCCTCGACCTGGACCGCTCCCTCTATAGCGGCCCCATCAACTGCCAAAGCGGAAAGCGCGAGGTCATGGATGCCATTGCAAACGCTTTCAAGAACGACAGCAGCATCGATCCCGATAACCCTCTCTACATGCGTCCAGGAGAACCGCTTCATCTAGTCGTCTCAGATGCAAACGAGAAAAGGCATTGGAGCGGAGTCTCATGTCACGTCTTTCCCAACGAGGTTCCGTCTCGATCCTTTTGGCTGGTAAAGGAGGGCATCTTTGTCGCCAGCCCGGAGCTGTGTCTTCTGCAGCTTGCCGCAACGCTTTCGCTGATAGACACCATAAAGGTCGCAATGAGCTTCTGTGGCATCTATAAGCTTGTGGGCGATACAGACAGCGAAAGCATCTTTGACCGCGACCCCATCATGACTGTCGACAGCGCCCTCTCCTTCCTGGACTGCGTCGGAGAGGTCCCCGGTGTCAAGACCGCGCGTCGCGCCCTGCAATATGTCATTCCAAACTCAGGCTCTCCCATGGAAACGCGGATGGCCATGCCCTTCTACCTCCCACGACGCATGGGAGGGTTTGGGCTGCCGCGGCCTGTCATGAATAAGCCCGTCTACCTTGATGAGGCTGCTCGTGAGATTGCAGGCGTTCCTTCGTGGCAAGACTTTTATGCCTGTGACGCTGTCTGGACCAACTTGAAGACTGAACAGGAGATCATTTTTGAATATCAGTCCGAGGAGTTTCACGATAACGAGTATGCCTACGGGAGCGACTACGCCCGACAGCTAGCTCTCGAGTCGATGGGGCATAAGGTTCATTTTGTGGCGAATGCCCAGTTACAAAGCCCAGAGCAGATGGCGGAGCTGGCGCGCTGCATCGTGCGCGAAACCGGTATGAAGCTCGACCCTGGGGCCTTCATTACGACTGAAAAGCGCCGAAAACTGCTCAGAGAAGTCAACTCGTAAAACCCCAATCGTCCTTTGGAAGCGTTATCGAAATCCCCAACAGGCAAAACGTAAAAGTAACGCTTCCAAAGGACGATTGGCAAAATAGACGCCCTGTCGCGCGTTTCGCGCGACAGGGCGTTTACCTGCGCTTTTGTGTTTTCGTGCGCTTAGTGCCAGTAGCGGTCGATGGTCTCGTCGCGGTCGGGGCCGACGGTGATGATGCTCACGCGCACGCCCGCAAGCTGCTCAAGGAAGTCGATGTAGTCCTTGGCCTCACGCGGCAGCTGGTAGAAGTTGCGCACGCCCGAGATGTCGCACTTCCATCCAGGAAGGGTCTCATAGACGGGCTTTGCGTGATAGAAGACGCTCTGGTGCTCGGGCACAGTCGTGTAGCGCACGCCGTCGCACTCGTAGGCCACGCAGACCTTGATCTCGTCCAGGCAGCCCAGCACGTCCAGCTTGGTGATGGCGAGGTCAGTCAGGCCGTTCACGCGGGCCGCATAGTTAACGACCACCGCATCGTACCAGCCACAACGGCGTTTGCGTCCCGTGGTAACGCCGTACTCGTGGCCAACCTCGCCCAGCTTCTCACCCACCTCATCAAAGAGCTCCGTGGGGAACGGGCCAGAGCCGACGCGCGTGAGGTAGGCCTTGGCAATGCCCAGAACGCGCTTGATGTGCACGGGGCCGACGCCAGAACCGGTGACGGCGCCGCCGGCAGTGCAGTTAGAGCTGGTCACGAAGGGGTACGTGCCGTGGTCGATGTCGAGCATCGTGGCCTGCGCACCCTCGAAGAGGATGTTCTTGCCGCCCTCGAGCTGCTCGTTCAGGAACAGCGAGCTCTCGCAGATGTAGGGGCGGATGCGCGCCGCCATCGGCAGGTACTCCTCGCAGATCTGCTCGACGGAGTAGGTCGGCAACTCGTAGACCTTCTCCAAGATGGGGTTGGTGTAGGCCAGCGCGCTCTCGAGCTTCTCGCGGAAGATCTTCTCGTCCAGCATGTCCTGGATACGCAGGCCCGTGCGGTTCATCTTGTCCATGTAGGTGGGGCCGACGCCGCGCTTGGTGGTGCCGATGAGGTTCTTGCCCAGCTTCTTCTCGTGTGCGCCGTCAAGGTCCTTGTGGTAGGGCATCACGATGTGCGCATTGCCCGAAATCTTGAGAGCTTCGCAGGAAATGCCCTGCTCCTCGAGCATGTCAATCTCTTCCAGAAGAATGCCGGGATCAACGATGCAGCCGTTGCCGATGATGGGAGTGGTCCCCTCGTACATGACGCCCGACGGCACCTGGTGAAGCGCCAGCTTCTTGCCGTTGGCAATGACCGTGTGGCCCGCGTTGGCGCCTCCGGCGTAGCGGCAGACAACGTCAAAGTCGCCGGAAATAAGGTCGGTGACCTTGCCTTTTCCCTCGTCACCCCACTGGGTACCCACAAGCACTGTTGCCGGCATAGCTGCCCCCTTCACGTTGCGATTTGTGCGAAAAGAAGTATACGCCGCGCAAACGGCGCCGTCACCCGATTACTCGTGGAAGGTGTCGACCTCGACAAACTTCGTAGAACCGGGAAGGAACATGAGCGGCACGATGTCCAGCGGGCCGGAACGGTTCTTGGCAATGATGAAGTCGGTCACGTTCTCGTCCGGGCGGTCCTGGCGCTCGGCCTCTTCGGGAGTCATGGAGCGGTCAAGCAGGATGACGATGTCTGCGTCCTGTTCGATGGAGCCGGATTCTCGCAGGTCAGAGAGCTGTGGGCGCTTGCCGGTACGGCTCTCGACCTGACGCGACAGCTGCGAGAGCGAAATGACCGGCACGCCAAGGTCCTTGGCCATGATCTTGATGCCACGGCTCATCTCGGAAACCTCGGTGGCACGGCTGTCGGAGCGGCGCTGGTTGGACGGCGGCGAGACAAGCTGCAGGTAGTCGAGGATGACGACACCCTTCTCCTTGCCGCGCAGCATGCGGCGGGCCTTGGCGCGCACCTCGGTGACGGTGGTGCCGGGCGTGTCGTCGATCATGATGTCCAGGCGCGAGAGGTCGTTGGTGGCCTCGAGCAGCGCCGGCCACTGGTTGTCTTGGATGCGCGCGCCGCGGATGGCGGAAAGCGGGATGCGCGCCTGCGCGGAGAGCAGGCGCTGCGCAATCTCGGTCTTGCTCATCTCAAGCGAGAAGAACGCCACCGATGCGCCCTTTGCCGCCGCGTTGATGGCCAAGTTGAGCGCAAACGACGTCTTGCCCACGCCCGGTCGAGCGCCGATGACGATCATCTGGCCAGGTCGGAGGCCCTGCAGGCGCGCGTCGATGCCGTTGACGCCGGTCATGACGCCCATCGAGCTGGGATTGATGGCCTGCTCGGCCAGCTCCTCGTAGAGCTCGCCAATGACCTCTTCGAGCGTGGAGTAGTTGGAGCGGATGTCGCGGTCGGTCACGGACACGATCAT
>JAFUBJ010000448.1 GCA_017460265.1 Atopobiaceae bacterium
AAGCCGCAGACGTTGCCCGTGCAGCCGCCCGCATCGCAGATGACCACAATGCCGCCCAGCTCAAACAGCACGGAGACCGCGCCAGACTGGTCCGGCGCGAAGGGGGTCAGATACTTGCGAAGGCCTCTCATGCGCTCACCTCGCTCAGCGCCTCAAAGAGGTGCGTCACGCCCGCGTAGCCAAAGGGCTGCACGTCGGAGTTCCAGTCAAGCCCCGCCGCCTCGGGGTGGTACCAGCGGGCGTCCTTCCCCAGCGCAAAGTCAACGGGGCAGGCGCTCGCGTCGTAGTGGATCATGGTGGGCTCCATGTTGGAGTACACGCGCACGTCAGGCGCAAGCTCTGCCAGGCGGCGCAGGAAAACGAAGTTCTCCCCGGTCAGCGTGCCAAACACCTCATGGACCGCAAAGCCGTAGCGCGTGAGGGCAAGCGCGAGCTCAAACGGGTCACCGTTCAGGCACTCCCCGATGGCAAACGAGGCGTGCTCGTGCGCCGCGGCAAAACTCTCCACGGCGGCAGCTGCGGCGGCGTAGTCCGCCTCGTCGTCAAACGCGGTCCCCAGTACCTGGCCAAACGCCTGGTACTGTCGGCGGATGCGGTCAAGCTGGTACAGCCGCGTGAGCTCGATGGAAGGAATCTGCAGGCGCTCTTCCAGGTCGGCCGCGGCAAAGCGAGCCTCGGGGTGAAGCACCAGGTTGAAGTTGGCCTCGGCCATGCCCAAAAACTCGTCAAAGTCTGTGCAACGCGAGACCTCGCGCACCTTGCGGACGCCAATACCGCGCAGGTATTGGTACAGTTCGCACTCGTCCTCCAGCGGGGCAAAGAAGCCAAGCACGTTGACCGAGGTGGGACGCTTGGGCAGCGGCTCAAGCAGGGAGTAGAGGCTCTGGCGCACGTGCACCATGGGCGGACGACGTCCCTCGCGGGTGAGCGCGTACATGTAGCAGGGGCGCACGGGCAGGCCCACGCGCTCCTCGGCACGGCGGCAGACACGCTCCATGTCGGTTCCCAGCAGGGCATCGACGCAGGTGATGCAGATCATGAAGACCGACGGGCGCTCGGGCAGGCATGCCACACACTCCTTCACGGCCTGCGGGATGCGCGAGAGGTGGCGGCCCGTAACGATGTCGGTCTCGTCCATGGTGAGATAGAAGAAGCGGCCCTCATAGCCAGGAATCGTGCTGATAAGCGAGGTGTTGCGCCCGCAGCAGCCAGGGGCAACCACCAGCATGACAGAGCCCGGGATGGCGAGGCCGGCGCGCTTCACGCCAAAGCCCTCGGCGCCGGGCGAGTTGAAGGCCAGCGTGGCGGGGGAGCTATAGATGAGGTGGCGGCCAGAGACCAGCTCGTCGGGAAGGTTGTCAATCCCGCGCTGCACGAGCTCTGCCGCCGTAAACGAACGGGCGACACGCTCCATGGCTACACCTCGTTGTTCCAGAGCCTGGTGGCAAGGTCAAGGAAGCGCTGGCTTACGGGGAGGGTCGGGTCGCCCTCGATGACGGTCTTGCCCTCTTCCTCAAAGCGGATGATGTCGGCAGAGCGCGGAATCTCGGCCACCACGGGCAGGTTGTGCTCGTCGGCGAAGGCCTGGACCTTCTCCGTCTCGCGCTCCACGTCGCGGTGGTTGCAGATGATGCCGGCCACGCGGGCGTACCCGCGGTCCTCGAAGTTCTCCACTGCCGTGTTGATATTGTTGGCGGCGTAGAGGGCCATCTTCTCGCCCGAGGTGACGATGAGCACCTTCTCGGCGTAGCCCTCGCGGATGGGCGCGGCAAAGCCGCCGCAGACCACGTCGCCCAGCACGTCGTAGAGCACCACGTCGGGCTGCCACGTCTCAAAGAGGCGGAGGTCCTCAAGCAGGTTGAAGGTGGCGATGATGCCGCGGCCGGCGCAGCCCAGGCCAGGCGTGGGACCACCGGTCTCAATGCAGAGCACGCCGCCAAAGCCCTCGCGCGCGATCTCGTCGATGCTTTCGGGGTCAGCGTCGCTTTCGCGCATGAGGTTCATGACGGGCTTGAGGGGCTGGCCGCCCAGCAAGTTGATGGTTGAGTCTGCCTTGGGGTCGCAACCAATCTGGATGACGCGCCTGCCCTGCATGGCGAAGGCTGCGGCGTGGTTGCTGGTGATGGTGGACTTGCCGATGCCACCCTTACCGTAACCGGCAATCTTAAGCACGATGGGCTCCGTGGACGTCCTGCTCGGGCGAACCCTTGCGGTCAGAACGGGACGTCTATCGTAGCATGAACGTGATGGCGATTTGTGTGCGTTGTGAGACTCGCCGTGCGCCCTGGGGGTAGCCCCTTAGGCGCACCAAAATGCGCCCTGGGGCTACCCCTAGGGCGCACGTGACGACGACCAAGTGCGGCAACTTCGTATAGTATGTCTTGCATCCGACCGAGAGGTTGATTCCGACCGAGAGGAGCGAGGCCATGGGCCTAACCGATCTGCCCTCCGCCGAGAGGGTGCATATTGCGTTCTTTGGGTGCCGCAACGCCGGCAAGTCGAGCGTGGTCAACGCCGTGACGGGGCAGGACCTGTCGGTGGTGTCTGACTACGCGGGCACTACCACCGATCCTGTTCAGAAGTCCATGGAGCTCCTGCCCCTGGGGCCGGTGGTGATCATCGATACCCCAGGCTTTGACGACGAGGGCCTTCTGGGCGAGAAGCGCGTGCGGCGTACCAAGCAGATTCTGGGCCGCGCTGACGTGGCAGTGCTGGTGGTTGACGGCGCGCGTGGCATGTCCGACACAGACCGAGCCCTGGTGGACCTGTTCCGGGCCCGAGCCATCCCGTATGTGGTGGCCTTCAACAAGGCGGACCTGGTGGACGGGCCCACTCCTGGCAAGACGGACGAAGCGGGCAACCTCTGGGTGAGCGCGCTCACCAGGGCGGGCATCTGGGAGCTCAAGGAGCAGATTGGTCGCTTGGCGCCTGAGAAAGATCCCGAGCGACGCCTGCTCGCAGACCTCATGCAGCCCAACGACTACGTGGTGCTCGTCTGCCCCATTGACGAGTCCGCGCCCAAGGGCCGCCTCATCCTGCCGCAGCAGATGGCCATCCGTGACTCGCTTGATGTGGGTGCCATTCCCGTGGTCTGCCGCGAGACCGAGCTGGCGCAGGCGCTTGCAGGGCTGGCGCGCCCGGCGGCACTCGTCGTTACCGACAGCCAAGCCTTTGCGGTGGTGCGTGACACCGTGCCCGAGCGCATCCCCTTGACGTCGTTCTCTATCCTCATGGCTCGCTACAAGGGCTTTCTGCGCACGGCTGCCGCGGGCGTTGCGGCGGTGGAGACGTTGCATGACGGTGATTGCGTCCTGATGGCAGAGGGCTGCACGCACCACCGGCAGTGCAACGACATCGGCACCGTCAAGATTCCGCGCTGGCTGCGTGCCCATACGGGTGCTGACCTGCGGATTGAGACCTGCTCGGGCCGCGAGTTCCCCGAGGACCTCTCGCCCTACGCGCTGGTGGTGCACTGCGGCGGCTGCATGATTACCGAGCGCGACGTGACGGAGCGCATGCATCAGGCCGAGCGGCAGGGTGTGCCCTTCACCAACTACGGCATCGCCATTGCCCAGATGACAGGCACGCTGGAGCGCAGCGTGCGGCTGTTCCCGCGGGTGCATGCGCTCGTGACCGACGGCGGCAATGTCAATGAAGCGCAGGTGAGTGCCCGTGGATAGCCGTCTGAGAGAGCTTGTTGAGAAGCTCGCGGTGGAGCACACGCTTGCTGACGACGAGTACTTCGACCTCATCGAGCATCGCACGCCCGAGGCGGCGGAGCTTCTCGCCGAGCGCGCCGTGGCGGCGCGCCAGCCCATCTACGGCACCACGGTCTTCACGCGCGGCCTCATCGAGATCAGCAACATCTGCAAGAACGACTGCATCTACTGCGGCATCAGGCGCTCAAACCGCAACGTGAAGCGCTACCGCCTTGAGCCCGACGTCATCGTGGCGTGCGCGCGCGAGGGCTATGAGCTGGGCTTTCGCACCATCGTGCTGCAGGGCGGCGAGGACGCCTACTACACCGACGAGGTGCTGGGCAGCATTGTCTCGCGCATCAAGGAGGCGTGCCCCGACACGGCGGTGACCCTTTCCATGGGAGAGCGCAGCTACGAAAGCTACCAACGCCTGTACGACGCGGGCGCGGACCGTTACCTCCTGCGCCACGAGACGGCCGATCCTGACCATTACGCACGCCTGCATCCTGTGGAGATGAGCTGGGAACACCGCATGCAATGCCTGCGTGACCTGCGCTCCATTGGCTATCAGGTGGGTGCGGGCTTCATGGTGGGCTCGCCCTTCCAGACCACCGTGCACCTCGTGAAAGAGATGCGCTTTGTGGAGTTCTTCAAGCCCGAGATGTGCGGCATCGGCCCCTTCATCCCGCATCATGACACGCCGTTTGCCCACAAGCGGGCGGGGGCGCTGGAGCTGACGCTCTACCTGCTAAGCATCATCCGGCTCATCCATCCACACGTGCTTCTGCCTGCGACTACGGCCTTGGGCACCATCGACCCTCGCGGTCGCGAGAAGGGCATGTTGGCTGGTGCAAACGTGGTCATGCCTAACCTGTCGCCGGTGGCCGTGCGCAAGCAGTATGAGCTTTACGACAACAAGATCTGCACCGGTGAGGAGTCTGCCCAGTGCCGTGGTTGCCTCGGCCTGCGCATGAATCTGATTGGCTATGACCTGGCCGTTGACCGCGGAGATTTCCGTTGATGACGGGGACCAGAAGGTCGGACCCTCTGGTCCCGATGGTTACTCGACGGTAATCACGTTGGAGTAGGCCGTCTTGGCGCTGACGCCGGGGAGGTTGCCCACCTTGCCTGCGAGGGCCGAGATGATGTCGCCCGGGGCGTCGATGGCAACGCTGATCACGTTGATGCCCTTGGCGCGGTAGGGGACACCCATTCGCCCGATGATGTAATTGCCATACTCGTGCAGGATGGCATTGAGGCTCTCGACCGACTTGGCCTCCTCGACGATGATGCCGATGACGGCGACACGTGTCTCCATGGTGTGTTCCCCTCTGCTTATGTCAGTGTTGTCTTGATTGTACTTGCTCGACATGTATTTGCCCATGCTGATGCTTTGGCGAAGACACCCGAACTGATGCCCCAGCTGCTCTCGCTTGACTGGTGAGCTCGCGGCTACAATGGTGTGTACCGCACTCACAATGAGGAGTTCTCTATGAGCATCGTTTCACGCCATCGTCACGCCCAGCCCACGCATATCGAGGTGCGTGGCGCTCGCGTCCACAACCTGAAGAACGTTGATATCTCTATCCCCCTCAACCAGGTGGTGGGCATCGCTGGCGTGTCTGGATCGGGCAAGTCGAGCCTCGCGCTGGGCGTGCTCTATGCAGAGGGTAGCCGTCGCTACATGGAGAGCCTCTCCACCTACACACGCCGGCGCATCAGCCAGGCCGGACGCGCGCAGGTAGACGAGGTGCTGCATGTGCCTGCGGCCATCGCGCTGCGCCAGCGGCCAAGCGTGCCGGGCGTGCGCTCCACGTTTGGCACCTCAACCGAGCTTCTCAACCACCTGCGCCTTCTGTTCAGCCGCTTGGGAAGCCATCGGTGCCCCAACGGCCACTATGCGCCGCCAAGCATGGCCGTGGCCCTTGAGCAGGACATCGTTTGTCCCGTTTGTGGCGAGCACTTCATGGGTCCGGGCGCCGAGATGCTGGCGTTTAACTCCGATGGTGCGTGTCCCACCTGTGCGGGCACGGGCACGGTGCGCGACATCGACGAGTCGACGCTGGTGCCGGACGAGTCAAAGACCATCGACGAGGGTGCCGTCGCGCCGTGGGGCCACCTCATGTGGTCGCTCATGAAGGACATCGCGCGCGAGGCGGGCATCCCCACCGACGTCCCGTACCGCGACCTTACCCCTGAGCAGAAGGAGTTTGTGCTTCACGGGGCGCCCGACAAGTACCACATCCTCTACCACAACGAGAAGACGGGCACGGCGGGCGAGATGGACTTCACCTACTACAGCGCACGGTATTCAGTTGAGAACGCGCTCTCCAAGGTGAAGGACGAGAAGGGCCTGAAACGGGTGGCGCGCTACCTGACCGAGGCCCCGTGCCCCGACTGCCACGGTACGCGCCTCTCTGACGACGCCCGCGCGCCGCTCGTGCGTGGCATCAACTTAGCCGATGCCACCGCCATGACACTCGACCAGCTGGTTGTTTGGCTGGCGGAGGTTCCTGCCGCCATGCCGGAGGAGCTGCGGCCCATGGCCGAGAGCATCATCTCCGAGACGGTGGAGCCGGCGGAGCGTCTCCGTCAGCTTGGCCTGGGCTATCTTTCGCTTGACCGCGCGAGCGCCACGCTCTCGACGGGCGAGCGCCAACGCGTGCAGCTGGCCCGTGCGGTGCGCAACCGTACCACGGGCGTGCTCTATGTGCTGGACGAGCCGTCCATCGGGTTGCACCCGGACAACGTGGAGGGCCTTCTTGGCGTGATGGATGACCTCGTGTCCGACGGCAACTCCGTGGTGGTGGTTGACCATGACGTGCGCGTGCTGCGTACGGCCGACCATATCGTTGAGGTGGGGCCGCGCTCGGGCGCCGAGGGAGGCACTGTCATTGCGCAGGGCACGGTTGACGAGGTCAACGCCAACACCGACTCGCGCATCGCGCCGTTCCTCTCGGGAGAGCGACAGATTCGTGCGCGTGCCCGCGCCTTGGAGCGGGAGATGTTTGACCTTGGTACCATCTACCTGGAAACGGATGCCATTCATACGGTGTGTCCCCTTGAGGTGCAGATTCCCCGCGGCCGCCTGACTGCCGTGACAGGCGTCTCAGGCTCGGGAAAGACCACGCTGGTGTTGGAGAGCCTCATTCCCGCGCTTCAGGCCACGCTTGCGGGCGAGCGCATGCCACGCCACGTGCGCGCCGTCGATGCCGAGGGTCTGCGACGCGCCAACCTCATCGACGCCACACCCATCGGCGCCAACGTGCGCTCGACGGTGGCCACGTACTCAGGTGTGCTCGATGACCTGCGCCGCGTCTTCAGCCAGACTACTGACGCCAAAGCGCATGGCCTCAAGGCGGGCGACTTCTCGTATAACACGGGCTCGCTGCGCTGCCCCACCTGCGACGGCACGGGCCAGATTTCGCTTGACGTGCAGTTCCTGCCCGACGTGGACATTCCCTGCCCCGATTGCGCCGGTTCGCGCTACGCGCCGCTTGCGTGGGACGTCAAGCGTCACACGCTGCGGACGAGCACGGGCGAGAAGGGCGACTACGTGAGCCTGCCCGAGCTGATGGCCATGACGGTCGATCAGGCTCTCTTGCGGCTGCATCGTCTCAAGAAGGTTGCCACCAAGCTGCAAATACTGCATGACCTCGGCCTGGGCTACCTTACGCTGGGTGAGGCAACGCCGGCGCTCTCCGGCGGCGAGGCGCAGCGCCTGAAGCTTGCCAGCGAGATTGGTCGGCGCCAGGACGACGCGCTCTTTGTGTTTGACGAGCCCACCATCGGCCTGCATCCATTGGACGTCGAGGTGCTCATCGACGTGTTGCAGGACCTCGTGGAGAATGGTGCCACGGTGGTGGTCATCGAGCATGACCTGGACATGATTGCCAACGCAGACTGGGTCATCGACATGGGCCCCGGTGGTGGCGAGGAGGGTGGTCGCATCGTGTGCGCAGGTACGCCCGAGGACGTGGCGGCGTGCCCTGACAGCATCACAGGCCATTACCTTGCTGAGGAGCTGTAGGTTTCTGACGCTATCGCTCAGGTAAGGGGTGCCGAGCGGGCTTCTGCGATACGGCGTACCGCCGTATCGATGCTGTCCGCCAAGAACAGCGAGAGGCGCCGCACGAGGTGCTCTGGCGGCTCAAGCATGCCTTCGTCCACCCAACTGTCCAGGATGTCGATGAGGCCAGCGCCAAAGAACTGGGCGATGAGCCGGCGATCCTCTTGGGTGAGGTGCGCTTCTGGCTGCATCTTCGTGATGAAAGAGCTCACAAGGCCGCTGACATGCTCCCTCATGAAACGCTTTGCATAGCCTGGGTCGATGGAATGCCCGAGTTTGTAGACGGAATCACGTTCCTCGCGGAGGGCGTTGAGGACGGTCACCAGGTCGAGTTCCCAGTCCGTCGTGCTATCCATGTCTGGCAGGATGGCGTGGATGTGCTGCTTGACGGAGAACGCGATAAGGTCGTACAAGTCTCGAAAGTGGTAGTAGAACGTTTGGCGGTTCACGCCAGCCTTGCGTGTGATATCGGTCACGGTGATCTGTTCGAAAGGCTTTTCTTTCAGCAGTTCGGAGAACGCTTCGGATAGGGCGCGTTTTGTCAGGTCGGCTTTGGACATGGCGGAACCTCCTTGTTAGAGGCATACCCTAATCCCTTAAGACGTTTCCCGACGGTGTTATACAAGCGTGCCAAAGTGTCCAAAAAGCAGACACTATAGGGTCGCTGGACAGTATGTCCCAATAGGGATCGGCAATAACCTCTCATAGAGTGCCATATGGCACGACGCGAGAGGAGAATCACATGCAATCGTCTATTGCCCACGCTGCCGAACGCAAGACGTTTGAGATAGCCATCAACCAAGTCCTGAGGAGCATCTCTGGGCCAAATCGAGACAGGGCCATCGAACGACTCATCGACCTTGTTGAGCCCCTGATGGAAGATACCGCCCCCTACTCCGTCGATGGGGTACGACACGCCTTGCATCCGGGATCCAAGTGGCAGCAGTGGCTGTTTGACGTCATCGATAAGACGGACCCCAACGTGACGCGTACGTTCTTGCTAAATGCGGGCTACGAGTCTGCGTTCAGGGGCCTGCGCACGACGACGGTAAATGCCGACCGCTATAACTGCAATGTTCCCTGGATTATCCTGTTTGATCCGACGAGTGCCTGCAACAAGCATTGCGTCGGTTGTTGGGCGGCAGACTACGGCAACTCGCTCAATCTGACATTCGAGGAAATGGATCGTCTGGTGACCCAGGGCGCAGAGCTCGGTTGCCACTTCTACATGCTGACGGGCGGGGAGCCGTTGGTCCGAAAGCACGACGTGTTGCGTCTTGCCGAGGCACATCAGGACTGCGAGTTCAACATCTTCACAAACGCAAGCCTCATTGACGAGGAGTTCTGCCAAGAGGTCGCGCGTTTGGGCAACATCGTCTTCTCTGTGTCTCTTGAAAGTTACGAGCCTGCCGTGAACGACGGTCGTCGTGGCAATGGCTCCTTCTACGAGGTGATGTGCGCCTTTGACCTTATGCGCTCCTACGGGCTCCTCTTTGGTACGTCCACGTGCTACACGCGCAACAACACCGAGCTTGTGTCTTCGGACGAATTCTTTGATTTGCTTGTGGAAAAGGGATGCCGTTGGGCTTGGTTCTTCCACTACATGCCCGTGGGAGACGGGGCAAGCGCTGATCTTATGCCCACGTACGAGCAGCGTGAATACATGCTGCGCAGGCTTCGCGAGGTGCGTGGCTTTGAGGGCGGAAAGCCCATCTTTGCCCTGACCCTGCTGTGCTTCCCCAACTGCCTTGATCTGGAGGTGGCGGGGGAGATCCTGGCCGGCGGCGCCGACAAGGCGGCCGAGGCCATGTGCACCATCGCGGGGGGCCACTCCATCACCGATGACGAGCCCAAGGCCGGCATGTGTGTCACCGGTACGGTGCCTCCTCAGAAGGTCCTGGCCAACAACAGTCCCCGCCGGGGGG
>JAFUBJ010000449.1 GCA_017460265.1 Atopobiaceae bacterium
CATATGCGTGGATAGTGCACGGATTCGAACCCGTAAGGGCGGAAGCGTCCAGCGGACGCTTTCGGGCGGAGCGCCGTCAGACGCGAAGCCGTCGAGCGTGGCCGCTGGCCACGCGGCGAATCCCCAGCTCTCCGCCAGAATGTGAGGGCGCCCCAGCGATGGGGCGCTTTTTCATGTGCACGGACCTTGCCGGCGCTTACGCCGAATGGGCTGTTTCAGAGGCTTCAATCGTCCCATTGGGCGTATCCTGCGCCCATCCGGACGTTTCGGGGCCGGATTTGGTCCGGTTCGGCTCCACCTGTCCCAGTTTGGGACACGATTGCCATGCTTGTGCATCGTTTCGTTCACGTTCAACTCTAAAAGTGAACGAAACGATGCACGTGTAAAGCGAACGGCATGAAAAACGCCCCATTGCTGGGGCGCTCAGATTGCAAGTGGTGCGGCGTGAGGGATTCGAACCCCCGACGTTCTGATTCGTAGTCAGACCCTCTATCCAGCTGAGGTAACGCCGCGTGCACAGAATAGAATAACTCTCTCGCCACGTTAGTCAAGCATGACTTTGAAGAAACGATGGACAAGCGACACAATTCTACACACCAGCAGCGGTTCTCAGGGCAATGTCATTGCCCGTGGTCATGGAATAGGAATAGGCAATGCCCTTGGCATCGAGGCTGTCCTGAAAGTCTGAGAGGAACGGCTCCCCCTCCTCGAAGAATCGCGCCACATCCTCCCTCGTGCAGGCATCAGCCGCCAGCGTCACCCTGCGCACACAGGTCAGATTTCCAAAAGCCGCAAGCGTCAGCTCTCCGTCGGTCCGCTCTTCAAGCACAAGAGACCCGTCGGGCCTCTCCCCCATCAAGATCACGCGCATTTCCGCCTCGTCCTCAACACGAACGAGCTCTTGCAAATCAGTAGCTGATCCAGAGGCTCTCCCTCACAACCAAAGGTTTTATCGTGTTCTATCTTAGCACAGAACTACAACACTTGTTCGGTCAGTTCCGACGAAAGTGGGCCCCTCTTTACAGGGGCCCAACCAGAACGGCTTGCTAGTCCTCGGGACGGATGACCTCGACGCCGCCCATGTAGGGCACCAGAGCCTCAGGCACGGTGATGGTGCCGTCGGCGTTCTGGTAGTTCTCCATGATGGCGGCCATGGTGCGGCCCACGGCCAGGCCGGAGCCGTTCAGCGTGTGCACCAGGCGGGTGCCCTTGAACTCGGACGGGTCGCGGTACTTGATGTTGGCGCGACGAGCCTGGAAGTCCCAGCAGTTGGAGCAGCTGGAGATCTCCTTGTAGTTGTTGTAGCTGGGCAGCCAAACCTCGACGTCATAGGTCTTGCGGGCGCTGAAGCCGATGTCGCCGGTGCACAGCGTGACCACACGGTACGGCAGACCGAGCGCCTGCAGCACGGCCTCTGCCTCGTTGGTCATGCTCTCGAGCTGGTTCATGGAGTCCTCGGGACGGGCAAACTTGACCATCTCGACCTTGTCAAACTCGTGCACGCGAATGATGCCGCGCGTGTCGCGACCGGCGCTGCCCGCCTCCTCGCGGAAGCACGGCGTGAAGGCGCAGTACCAAAGCGGCAGCTTGTCGCCGTCAAGCACCTCGTCGCGGTGCAGGTTGGTGAGCATGACCTCAGCCGTGGGGATGAGGTACAGGTCGGGGTTGACGTGGTACAGGTCCTCCTCAAACTTGGGCAGCTGACCCGTGCCAAAGAGCGTGGCGGCGTTGGTGACCACAGGCGGCCACCACTCCTTGAAGCCAATCTTGGTGTGCATGTCGATCATGAAGTTGATGAGCGCGCGCTCCATGCGAGCACCCATGCCGCCCAGCACATAGA
>JAFUBJ010000450.1 GCA_017460265.1 Atopobiaceae bacterium
CCCCGAGCTCACATCCCGAGACGCGGCCCTATGTGCCTCAAGCTCGTGCGTTCTTCGCGCAGCCCTGCGAGCAAGACGCCTGCGAGCCTGCACTCCAAGCGATCCCGGCTTTGCCGACCAGAGCAGGTCCTGGCGCATCCTTACCAGCTCTTTCACGCGCAATGCGGCACGGGTCATTCGATGCTTGTCGTGGCCGTCGAGTTCCAAGGCATCGAGCACCAGGATCATAAGCCTGTCAAGGCCGCCCTTCTCGACAAGGTCCTCTTTGGTAACCGAGAAGACTAGGCGCCCAGCGGCAGCTAGCTCACGGTCACGGCGGCGGTCATCCACGTACTTTCCGCGAACGTCTTCCAATGCCGAGCTCAGCTGCCGTTGCGACGTATCCTCACCAGCGTGTTCTTTGAGCCTCCGTACCGCAGCGACAACTGTGTCAAGGTCAAGATGATCTTCCCCATCGTAGTTGAGGCCGACCGTGCCGTCGGCAAACAGCATGTCGGGCACGCGAGACGCTCGGACCGCCGCCTCAGAAACGGGCACCCGCTTGTTCAGGACGACCGGACCAAGCCCATAGCCACCCAGGTCAAGCGGTAGGGCGGCCATCACCGCAACAAGCGCCTCCATAGGCGACCATGCATTGTCCATCACGTAGGCCAGCGCCTGGTTGGCTCGCACCATTCCGCGCACGTGTGTGCACTGCCTGGCGAAACTGCGAATCCTCTCGACGGACGTCACCGGATCAACCCAATAGGCTATGTCCCCGTCATGAGGATTTGCAGGGTCGCGACTAAAGCTGCCGCAGAGCTCACACCCCAAGAGCACGAGGTTCAGAAGCGGCATGACCTGGGCCATCTCAACAAACAGCAGCTCGGGCGACGAGGCTTGGATGCCATCTCCGAGCGTCACGAACGCGCGTTGCATGGCCGGCTGACTGAAGACCTTGCAGGCAACGCCCCTCGCTTGGAGACGGTCACGCTGATTGGGGACCGCGACTTCGAGCGCCCGGCCCTGAGGGACGCGCCATGAGCCGATACCCGTGGAGGCAAGGAGCCCCGGCGTGAACCGCCTTCTCCCAAGTCCCGGATCTGGCGGCAGCAGGAGCGTGCGATTCTCTGGGACGCCTTTCTTGCCCGTCAGCCCTTGTCGCGCAGCCCTGAGAGCTGCGAGTGCCGACACCCCACAGAGCGCAAGTTGCATCGTTCCTCGCAATCGCCTGGTTAACCTTGGGGGAAGATTAACATACACTCAATTGAATTGCTACGATTATTGATATTCAAACACGCAGGTAGAGTCCTTGCCTTACGTACAGGTCGTTTTTGAATGTATGTTATGAGAACGGCATCCTCCCCTAGGCAAGCCCTGCCAGGATGCCCACAAGCTCCTGGTAGAACGCATGCGGGTCTTGCTTCTTCATGAAGCCACCCTGGAAGAATCCGTGGTCAACATGCATGTCGGGCATGACGTTCCACACGCCCTTCTCTATGTTGTCGCGATCAAACGGCTTTTGCGGCGCGCCAAGCGGTGCACGGGCTGAAAGGGTGTTTACCAGGCCATCGTTTGCATGCCATTCGTCGTCGACCACACAGCCCGCTGCCGTCGTTCCGCTATAGACGCCCATAAGCGTTCCGGTCTTCACAAAAAGCGGGTCCATGGCGTCGGAATCAGGCACGCAGGTCCCATCAGGTTGGCGCGTCGTCGCATCGGCAGCGACCGAGAGGTAGTACACATGCGGAAGAGTCTCAATCCGCGCGTTTAGGGCCTGTGCATTGTCCAGAAGCATGTCCCAGCTTGCCCAGTCACGCTGATCGCGACCGTCCATCCTGATCTTCGTACTTCTCTTGACGAGGCGGTCGAGCAGCCGGTGCTTCAAAGAGATGCGCACACGCCGGGTGTCAAAGGCCGGGTCCGCCACCATGTCGTAGG
>JAFUBJ010000451.1 GCA_017460265.1 Atopobiaceae bacterium
AGCGGAGCTACGACCAGGGCGTGAGCGACTTTGAGGCTGCGCGCGCGAAGGCCGAGACGAAGCTCGCCGAAGGTCAGGCGCAGCTCGACCAAGCCGCCGAAGAGCTTGCGGAAGGCGAGGCCCAGCTGGGCATGACGCAGGCGGACATCGACGCCGCCAAGGCGGAGCTTGCCCAAGGGGAGCAGGAATGGGCGTAGCAGCGTGCCCAGCTCGCCGAGGCGGACGCGGACCTCTCGACCTGCGTCGCCGCGCTGGATTCGGTTTCCGCCTTGGCGCAGATTGAGGGCGAGCCCACCCAAGAGCAGATTGATGCCTGCGTGGCGCAGGTCGAGTCGGGCGTGGCGGCGGCGCAGTCCCTCTTTGGCTTGGGCCTCATCGACTTCGAGAGCGACGAGGTCGCTGCCCAGGTGGAAGCGCTCCTTGCAGACGTCGGGGCCGAGCTCGAGGGCATCACCATCGACGAGAGCACGGACCCAGAAGAAGTCGTCAGGCAGCTCAAGGAGGTGGCCCCTGCCGCCATCGGGCACGTGACCGACGCGACCGCCTCTGCCCAGGCGACGCTGGAGGACGGGATTGCTCAGGGCGACGCTGCCATCCAGGAGGCGCGTGACCAGCTCGCGCAGGCGCAGGAGGCGCGTGACGCCCTTGACGCGGGCTACGTGGCGCTCGAGGAGGGACGTCGTGAGCTTGCGGATGCTCGTGCCGAGGCGGATCGCCAGCTGGAAGACGCGCAGGCCCAACTTGACGCCGCAGCCGCCAAGCTGGCCGCGGGACGCGTGGAGCTTGACGTTGGCAGGGCCGACTACGAGAAGGGCAAGGCGGACTACGAGAGGGGCCTCGACCAGTACCTGCTGGGCGTGGCCCAATACGAGGACGGCCTGGCGCAGTACCGGCAGGGAGTGGCCGAGCTCGAGCGGGGGAGGGCGACCTATGCGGACGGCGTCGCCCAGTACCAAGAGGGGCTCGCTGCCTACCTTGACGGCCGCCGGCAGTACGAGGATGGCCTAGCCGAATACGAGTCTGGACGGAGGGAGGCAAACGAGCAGTTTGCCGACGCCGAGGCCCAACTCGCCGACGCACAGAAGACTATAGACGAGCTGGAGGCCCCGGATATCTATGCGCTCGACCGCTCGCAGAGCGAGGGAGCTGTCACCTATAACGACGACACGCTGCGCATGGACTCCATCGCAGACGTCTTCCCGTTCATCTTCTTTCTGGTGGCTGCCCTCGTCTCGCTGACCACGATGACGCGCATGGTGGACGACGAGCGTATCCTCATTGGCACCTACAAGGCCCTGGGCTACTCCAAGGGCAAGATCGCGGCAAAGTACCTGGCCTACGCGGGAGTTGCCGGCACGGTCGGCGCGACGCTGGGCATCCTGGTGCTTTCGCAGGTGCTGCCCTACATCATCATTATGTCGTACGGCATCATCTATGCGGTGCCCGTGCACGGCTTTCCCCTGCCCGTCAACATGGGCATTGCCCTCGTCTCAGGGGGCCTTGGCGTGGGGGTCACGCTGCTTGCCACGTGGTTTGCCGTCGAGTCGAGCCTTCGCGAGACGCCTGCGACCCTCATGCTGCCGCGCGCGCCCAAGGCCGGCAAGCGCATCCTGCTCGAGCGCATCGGCCCCATCTGGAGCCGGCTCTCGTTCTCGTGGAAGGTGACCTGCCGAAACATCTTCCGCTACAAGCGGCGCCTCTCCATGACGGTCATCGGCATCTCGGGATGCACGGCGCTTCTGCTGACGGGGTTTGGCCTGCACGACTCCATCTGGGACATCATCGACAACCAGTACGGGCCCATCATTCACTTTGACACCACGATCGGCCTTGACGACAACGCCATCCGCCTTGATGCGGACCGGGTCGAGAAGTACCTGGCCAGTCGTGAGGGCGTCAGCGACGTAACGCGCGTGCAGCACGAGAACATGCAGGCGGGCGCCCCTGACTACGACGGCGCGCTCATGCGCATCCAGGTCGTCATCCCGCGTTCCGCTGACGAGTTTGCGCGCTCCGTCACGTTGCGCAACCGCTTGGGCAACTATGACATTGCCTTTGACGACGACGCGGTGGTCGTCACGGAGAAGTTGTCCATGAAGCTGGGCGTTGGGGTGGGGGACACCGTGCTTGTCTTTGACCAGGACGCCGTGGGAAACGCCGTGGGCTCGGGATATGGCTTGACGGTGACGGGCGTCGCCGAGAACTACGTGGGCAACGCGATCTACGTGGGCAATGAGGCCTGGAAGCAGGTGGACGACGTGCCGCCGGTGTACCAGACCCTGTACGCCAACGTGTCGCCCGAAGGTGACGTGCGCGAAGCCCTCTCTGCTGACTTGCAGCAGATGGACGACGTGTCCACGGTCATCTACTCGGACGAGACCATCAATCTGTACCGCAGCATGCTCAAGGTGGTCGACCTCATCGTCGTGGTGCTCATCGTGAGCGCGGCGGCACTGGCCTTCATCGTGCTCTACAACCTCACCAACATCAACGTGAGCGAGCGCGTCCGCGAGATCGCGAGCCTCAAGGTCCTGGGCTTCACCAAGGGCGAGGTGTATGCCTACATCTTCCGCGAGATCGCGCTCCTTTCAGTTGTGGGCGACGCCTTGGGCATGGTGCTTGGGACCTACCTTGCCACGTTCGTGATTACGACGGCCGAGGTGGACTACGTCATGTTTGGCCGTTCTATCCACTGGCCGAGCTACTGTTATGCCTTTGCACTAACGTTGGTCTTCACGGTACTGGTAATACTGTTTATGCGCAGGAAGCTGGACCACGTCAACATGGCCGAATCGTTGAAATCGGTCGACTAACGGCGCAGGTAGACTCATTTATATTACTAACATGCTACAGAGTTTTCACCCATCGAAAAGGTGGGCTTTGAGCATTCGTACCATAAATCAAATTTGGTCCTTGTCCCGCAAGAGCGCCTATTGTGAAAGGCGTGCTGCCATGAACGCTACCAACGAACCCCACAAGACTGGCAACATTTCACGACGCTCGTTCTTCCGGCTGGCGATGGGGTCCATCACCATGTTGCCAACGGCGCTGAGTGTAACGGCATTGGCGCCGGAAACCGCGTATGCCGAGGAGAACGTCCCACGTGCCGAGCTTGCGGAAAGCTCCACCATCTACATCGTGAGTCCGCGTGAGGTGGGTTTTGTCGTGCGTGACGTCTCTTTGGCAGACGATTCCGCAAACCTCGTCAGAGATGCCTCCGTCAAGATCACCTCGCGTTTCAATGGGGCCGTGCTAGAAGGCACGACCAACAACAAGGGCACCGTCAGCTTCGACATCTCTGACCTTGCCGAGGATGAGGGTAAGAAGGCAACGCTCCCACGCTATGCCTTCAACGCGACCATCGAGGTAATCGCACCGGGCTATCGGGAGTTTAAGGCGAATCTCATCCGCGTTGAGGGCGGCATGATGCTTGGCGTCCCCACGCAGCCCGCGCAGAAGGGCGTTCCGTATCCCAAGTGCACGTCGTTTGACGAATGGGACGTGCTCTACACCACGGGTGACGCTGCCACCTTCGTGAGCTCCACGGGAAACGATGCAGCCCACAACATCGACGTGAGCCTGCGAGACTGCCCGGGAAATGCGTCTATCACGGCTGGGCTCTATTGCGACGCTCTGCTCCTCACGCAGACCACTGCAAAAGCCGATAGCAATGGCGCCGCCGAGATCGGCTTCTCCGACAGCTTCCTACGCTCCGACAGCTCTGCGGCGCTGCCCATAGGCGAGGACCACGACTACACCCTGCGCTACGAAGTCAGCGGCACCACCTATGAGGTGCCCATCAAGCTCGAGGTTTGCGAGGCCCCCGAGAAGGCGCAGGTGCCGCTGGTGGAGAAGGACCTCACCCTGGCGCCACTCAACTCCGACTTATTCAAGCCGGGCATTGTATTCCCCGAGGACTGGCCGCTCGTGGGTGGGGAAAAGTTTACGCTCTGGGAGCCTCAGTTTCCCATCTGGGCATCGCTCGACCCGTTCGGCTTCCTTCGACTCAGGATCACGTCTCCGGAGTTTGGCTATGTCAACGATTACGGAAAGCCCGAAAAGAACGGTTGGTAGCGGGTTCCTCGCAAGTCCGTGTCCGAGCAGTTCCAAGAAGCCTGGGAGAAGATGGGCAACCAGACGGCGGACACGTTTAACTCTATGACCAGGTTGAACAAGGATTACAAGCAGGACACCTTCCGGCAGACCAACTTTACAAGCAAGCTCTCTATAACGGCGCAGCTAGAGGCCTTGGCACTGGGAACGTGGGACTTCTATCCCGAGGACGAGGACCAAAGGGTGCGTGGGCAGGCTAAGGCCTCCGTGCGCGTTGGTGCCAACTATGCGCTCGCGGAAAGCTTCTGGGCGGGGCCGATTCCCATCGTCATCCGCTTTAGTTTCGGGCTGAACGTCGTGGCCGGCGGGATGTTTGGCTTCATCGGCCCTTGGAATCCCCTGGGCTGGCGCTGGGACTACGTGTCGACGGGTTTTGACCTGCAGATCCGCTTCCCACCGACGCTCTCTGTGGGCGTGGGCATTTCCGGCGTGGCTTCAATCTCTCTGAAGGGAAGCTTCTCCATCACGTTCAGCCTGCATTTCGGTCCGCTTCCCGCGGGCTATGAGGACAAGAGCAACCCGCACCTGCGGCTTGCCGCCAGCGTCGCCCTCAATGTTGAGGCGGAGGTACTCTTCTTCACCTACAGTTACAAACTTGCAGGCAAGGATTGGCCCAACTTGTACAACAGCTGGAATGACGAGGACGAGTCAAAGAAGCTGGGAGAAGGCGAACTTGTTGCGGGCCTGCACACGCCTCTGCCGCTGAGCAGCCTCAACGACGGCAAGATCATCACCGCTGCATCGCTCGAGGCGCTAGCCGAGTTCAGGACGAGCGGCGTCCAGGGACTGAACCCGCAGGAGCGGACTCTTGCTGGCTATACGCTATTTGAGGCTGACGGCAGGACCGTGATGGCGCGGCTGTACCTTTCGGAGGATCAGGTTCAGTCCTTGACGGCCAAGCCTGATGTGACGCTTGAGGCGGCGGGGGAAGAGACCGAGCCGATCTTGGAGCCAGCTGCCGAAGTCACCAGTGAAGAGCTTGCCGAGGCCACGGACGAAGCCAAGGCTGCTGCGGTGGCCTCAGCACTTGTGACCGAGCTCGATGCACCTACGGAAGCGGGTGATGCGCCAGCTGAGGGTGAGCTGCTCGTGGCTCAGGCTGAGGAGGAAGGCCTCGTCGCGCAGGAAGAGGAGACAGGCCAAGCCATGCCGGACGTGACCGCTGTGCCCGAGACCGAGTCTGTCGCGACCGAAGAGACCGCTGACTCGTCCGACGAGGACGCCACAGACGAAGAGCTCACTGTGCAGGATGACGGCTCGGAGAAGACCTTCATACTCAGGCCCACGAATGACCAGGCTGTCAGCTATGTTGCTGCGGCATCCGATGCCGTACCAATGGGCAATCACAGCTATCAGACAATACCCGCCTATGATCCAAGTGACGTTAGCCTTCGTCTTGGCTTGGAGCAGGGCTTCCGCCCGAGTACCGACATCCGCATTGCGGACAACATCCTGTCGTCCTCGCATACCAAGCTTCTCACTGTTGGCAGCAGCGAAGACCACATGAGCTTCATTAGCACCTGCTCTGTGGATCATGAGGCGGGCAAGGGCGAGCAGTGGTTCACGGCAGTGCCGTGGGTGCGCTGCGCACGCCTGCTGAGCGCGGAGCCGTACGACACGATGCTGGCAAAGGGCGATTCCTTGCCGTTCTTTGTCACGCTGCGCAACGACGGCAACTGCTACCTCTCGGCGGTGGACATTGCCGTATCCGAGGTGGGCGGAGCGTCCATTGGCGAGATGCACCTTGAGTTTGGCGAGGACACCATGGTGGGGAGCGAATGGAACCCGCCCAACGAGGACGGTACGCTCCAGAACGTGGAGGACGGATGGGCGCTGGCGCCGGGAACCACGTCGCGCTACCTCGCCTCGTTTGTGACCATTCCCGAGGAATGGGAGGGCGAGAAGCAGATTGAGGTCTACGTGACCAAGACCTACGCCTCCAACCTGCACGCTCTTGGCGTTCTGACCGGACAGGCAGAGGACAACTCGGTCGAGTTTCCCACCGACGACCTGCGCGAGGTGGCAACGGTCCAGCTTGCGGTTCAGCTTCCCCTCGCAGCGATGGTGGTGGACGAGGACCGCTATAACGACCTGTCTCGCGCTGACATCTTGGTGATTGGCGGTCCCGACGGCGGCGGAAGGCGCGACGACGGCGGGTCGGGATCCAAGGGCAGGAGGGCCCTGCCAAAGACCGATGACCCCTCGCGCGGCTCTGCCACAGCGGCAGCGCTTTTGGCCGCGGGCGGAGTTGCGGGCCTCGCGACGGCGGCTGCGCTTCTCGGGGACGAGGAAGAGGCGGAGTTGTAACGACAGAAGTACGACGTATCGTTCGCTCTTATCGCGGCGCGGCCATCTCTTGTGGGTGGCCGCGCCGCACGCTTGCCGAAGCATGGGGCAAGCGCCTGCAGTTGCGGGATAAAATATATCAGTTAGTCAAACCGCCTTGAGGGGAGGCACCCAAATGGCCAAGACCGATCTGACGAAGGCCGAGAAGAGCTGGATCCTCTACGACGTGGGCAACTCCGCGTTCACCATGCTGGCTTGCTCGCTGATTCCCATCTGGTTCAAGGACCTTGCCATCGGCACCGCGCCAGGCCAGATCTCCGGAGACCAGGCCACGGCGTACTACTCCATTGCCATCTCGGTCGTCACGGTCATCGTGGCGGTGCTCGGTCCCATCTGTGGCGTCCTCTCCGACCACAAGGACAGGAAGAAGCCCTTCTTCACCACCGCGGTCGCCTTGGGCGTCATAGGCTGCATCGCCAACGGCTTTGCCACCAACTGGGTCGCCTTCATCGTGATCTACGTGTTTGCAAGGATCTTCTACCAGATGTCGCTCGTCATCTACGACTCCATGCTCAACGACGTCACCACCGAGGAACGCATGGACGAGGTCTCCTCCTACGGCTATGCCTGGGGCTACATTGGTTCGTGCGTCCCGTTCATCGTCGCCATGGTGGCCTACATCCTCTCGGGCGGACTTTCCGAGGACCTCATGTGGTTCTCGCCCCAGGTGGGCAAGATCATTGGCTACGGCGTGACGGGCATCTGGTGGTTTGCCGTCACCGTGCCGCTGCTCAAGAACTACAAGCAGGTCAACTATACCGAGTCCCATCACGGCGACATCGCCATGGTCTTTGGCAAGATCTTCGGCACCTTGAAGAAGATCGCGACCGAGGACAAGAAGGTCCTCTACTTCCTCCTCGCCTTCTTCCTTTACATTGACGGCGTGGGCACCATCATCGACAACTGCATCAACATCGGCACCGACCTGGGCCTTCCGACCGTCGGCCAGGTCGTCTTCCTTCTGGCCACGCAGGTGGTCGCCTTTGGCGGGTCGCTTGTGTTCGCGCGTCTCTCAAAGAAGTTCGACACCGCCACGCTGATCCTCATCTGCATCGTGGGCTACTTCTGCGTGTGCCTGTACGCGCTCACGCTCAAGACCCTCCTGCACTTTGGCATCCTCGCCTTTGGCGTGGGTTGCTTCCAGGGCTCCATCCAGTCGCTTTCGCGTAGCTACTTCTCCAAGATCATACCGGTCGAGAACTCCGGCGAGTACTTTGGCATCTATGACATCTTCTCCAAGGGTGCGTCGTTCTTGGGCTCTGCCGTCATTGCTTGGGTCAAGCTTGCGGGTGGCACCATCAACATTGCCGTGGCGTCCCTGGCGGTCTTCTTTGCCCTGGGATTCATCTTCTTGAAGCTTGCTGACAAGCAGCCGAGCGCGCGTACGCGCTAAGGCCAATCGCAACGGTAAAGGAGGGGCAGCATGCCTGCCGTACTGACACATGACTTCTTTGGACGCGACGCCTATGACGGCGTTGCCTCCTTGCTGGGCTTTTCGGGAGACGACCAGCGTGACGCGTTCCTGCTGGGCAACCAGGGACCCGACCCGCTCTTCTACCTGCGCGTGGAACCGTGGGTCGACAAGCGCAACAGCGTGGGCGGGCTCATGCACGACGCGCGCCCCGCGCACCTCCTGTGTGCCTTCCACGACGCTCTTGACATGCTGGGCGAACAAGACCGCCCCATCGGAGAGGCGTATGTGGCCGGTTTCTGCTGCCACTACCTGCTTGACTCCACGATGCACCCGCTCGTGTTCTTCTATGAGCACGGCATCTGCGACGCGGGTATTGCGGGGCTTGACCGCAGCGACGGGGGAGATGTCCACGCCGAGATCGAGCGCGATTACGACGAAATGGTGCTCTTTTCCAAGACGGGCAAGACCATCTCTGACTACCGTACCTACCGCGAGGTGCTGAGGGGCTCTGCCGAGGTGCTTGCCGCCATCGACAAGCTCTACTTCTATGCGTGCCTATGGACGTACTCAACCACCATCGACCTTGACACCTTCACCAAGGCGGTCTATGGCTTCAGGGTCATGCAGCGCGTGTTCTGGTCGCCGAAGGGCGCGGGCCATAAGGTGCTCGGCACGGTTGAGCGCACCTTTGGCGGCAAGCAGTATTCATTCTACTGCGCCATGGCGCATCGCAACCGTGCGGAGGCCTTCTCTGACTTTGACAACCGCGCGCACCTGCCCTGGGAAAACCCCTTTACGGGCGTGACGTCCACGGAGAGCTTCTGGGACCTGTATGAGGAGGCGCAGAGCAAGGTCTTTGACGCCGAGCGCGCGCTCCTCTCACGGGACTTTGACCTGGCCGCGGCCGAGAGGCTGACGGGCGGGCTGAACTTCTCGGGCAAGCCGGTGAGCGAGGATGACCCCTTCGAGCTTCCGGGAAGGTAAGGGAGCCTGATGGACCGCGCGCTTGCCACGCGGCACGTGATGCAAGCCAACAAGAGCAAGGACACGGGGCCTGAGCTCGCGGTGCGCGCTGCGTTGCGCGAGGCGGGGCTGCCGGGGTACCGGCTGCATTGGAAGAAGGCGAGCGGACGGCCCGACGTCTGCTATCCCGGGAGGCACGTCGCCATCTTCGTGAACGGATGCTACTGGCATCGCTGCCCGTGGTGCTCGCTTCCTGCTCCCAAGAGCAACGTGGCGTTTTGGGAGCAGAAGTTCGCCCGCAACCGGGCGCGCGACCAGCGAAACTATGACGAGCTGGTACGCGACGGCTGGAAGGTGCTCGTGGCTTGGGAGTGCCGGCTCAAGCGAGGGCGTTTCGATTCGACCATGGAGAAGGTCGTGGAGGAAGTCGTCCGCTCCGATAGCCATCAGGAAGGGTCCCTCATTGAGGTGGGTGCCCCTCCAGGCTGGCGCGTGCGTGTGGCTCGAAGTCGCATCACTAGACGTCGCCATTAGGCGGTGGGCGGTGCGTCTCGGGGGCTACCCCCTGGGCACTCGGGGTGCGCCCCGGGGGGAGCCCCCGAGACGCACGCACTGGTATGCGCTATGATGCTCAAAACTCCGAAGGAAGGGAGGCAGGATGGCAACCTATGTGTTCTCGGACGTGCATGGCCACGTGGCGCCGCTTGCGCGGCTCCTGTCGTCTGTGTCGCCTTCCGATGACGATGCGATCTTCATGCTGGGCGACATGATCGACCGCGGGCCAGACCCCGTGGGCGTCATGTTGCTGTGCCGCGATCTTCCGGGATGCACGGTCCTTCGCGGCAACCACGAGGACCTCATGCTCTCCTTCTTTGACAATCCGCACGGCGACCTTGAGAAGGTCAACTGGGTCATCAATGGCGGCGGGACGACGGCGGAGGGTCTTGCCGGGATGTCGGGGAGCCGTGCCTTGGACTTGCTTGACTGGGTGGGGTCGCTTCCGCTTTGGGCGCAGACGCAGGTGGGGGAGAGGCGCTACCTCATGGCCCACGCCGGGATTCGCCCGACGGGCCTAAGTGGCTTGGGAGACTGCACCGAGGAAGAGATCGAGCTGATCATGGCGGCACAGCAGCCTGAGGACCTGATCTGGATCCGCGAGGAGTTCTGGGAGCACCCGACGGGCCTGGTTGACGAGGAGGGTCGCGGCCCCATCGTGATCGCCGGCCACACGCCAACGCCTTACCTGCTCAACCTTGCGGTCGAGACGGACCGGCCCGTCTATGACGAGAACGGTCGTGCCCAGATGGTGCGCCTGGGCGCCTGCCCAAAGACGGGCGGCGTTGCCGACCGCTGGGACATTGACAGCTGTGCTGCGTCGGGATACGGACGCGGGCAGGTGCTGCTTCTGCGCCTTGACGATGGCGAGGAGTTCTACGAGCCGGTGGGCGAGGGGGAGTAGCGCCTCCTAGCGGGTAGCGGGTCCCTTGTCAAAGACGCGCACCTGCGTGGGCAGGCCCGGCTTTTCCAGCGAGGAGAGGTCTGCCACAAAGAGGTCCTTGCAGGTAAAGATGCCGTCTGCGTACTCGTAGACGTAGGTCAGGCAGTTGGCAAAGATGAACGTGTCCAGCTTTGAGTAGGCGGACCACCTCTGGTAGAACTGCGTGGCAATGCCTCCGTGGCTGCAGCAGAGGATGCTTTCGCCATCGTGGCGCTCGGCCAGATCGGCGAGGGTGTTTTGCAGGCGCAACGTCGCCTCGTCAAAGTCCTCGCCGCCAAACTGCACGTAGAAATGGTTGAAGTCGCCCTCGTGGTTCTCGAGGAACTGGTCCTTGCCCTCATAGGCGCCAAAGTTGAGCTCTTTGAGGCCCTTCAGGCGTTCGTAGGGCATGGGGGCGCCGTATGCGGCCTGGGTGACGAGCTCGAGCGTGTCGCAGCAGCGCTCGGACGTGGAGCTGAAGGCGTGATCGATCTTGATGCCGCGGCGCGCGTAGTCAAGGCCCGTGAGGCGGCACTGCTCGATGCCGCGCTCGGTGAGCGGGGAGTCGCACCATCCCTGGGTCTTGCCCTGCACGTTGAAGAGCGTCTCGGCATGGCGAAGCAGGTAGATGGTGGTGGACATAAGGTCGCTCCTTTGTGGCTATGGGGTCATGCGAGGGACATAACTTTTTCATTATACGGCTTGTCTTGCGACCGCGTCGGGACGGCCGGACGGGGGTCGGCATTGCGTTGATGTTGGCGGACCATCCTAGATCAGGTCCAAGGCGGCCTCGTAGCGTATGTCGGCACGCATGCCCCCGACGGAGGCCACGAGGGGGTACTCCCAT
>JAFUBJ010000452.1 GCA_017460265.1 Atopobiaceae bacterium
CACCCGTCTTGCCAAGGAGAAGGCACCCGAGCTCGCCCTCGACGGCGACCTGCAGCTTGACGCGGCGCTGGAGGCCTCCGTCGGACTGCTGAAGGCCCCCGACTCCAAGGTTCCCGGCAACGCCAACATCCTGGTCTTCCCCGACCTTGCCGCCGGCAACATTGGCTACAAGCTGGTCCAGCGCTTTGCCAAGGCCGAGGCCTACGGCCCCGTGCTTCAGGGCATCGCCAAGCCGGTGAACGACCTCTCCCGCGGCTGCTCCGCCGAGGACATCGTGGGCGTCGTTGCCATTACCGCCGTCCAGGCCCAGATGGCCTAGCAACTCGTCACCCAAGGAGAACACCATGTCACAGAGGTCATACAAGAAGTTCCGCGAGGCCCTGGCCGACGATGCCGGCCTTGCCGAGAAGTTCCGCGAGCGCCTGGCCGAGGCCGGCGAGACGGGCAGCGTCGACGCGACGGTTGCCTTTGCCCAGCGCCACGGATTTGACGTGACGGCGGCCGACGTGCGCCGTGCACGCGCCGAGGAGTAAGCCGCGCTGCTTTTCCAAGCTCCCATCTGGGGCCGTTTCCCACAAGGAAGCGGCCCCTTTTCTTTTGTGGGGGATTGACAAATTAAGACCTAGTCCCTTCTCGCCATTTACGCTTTGTCTGGCAACAATAACCTCGTAAAATGGTGGACATTACATTACGAGGTTCCAGCCGAAAGGACCGCTGTTGAACACGCTCAAGGACTACATGCGCAGGGTCGCGGCCAAGGCAAAGAAGATCTTGGGCAGCAGGGAGGCCCATGCCGTCCTCATCATGCTCTTTCTTCTTGTTCCCACCTTCTTCGTCCTGCTCCTTACGACCGCGATAGGCTCGACCTATAAGCAGTTCAACAGGGCCAACCGTGCCCTCGTGTCTGTCGCGGAAGAGATCCAGCTCGACGAGAAGTCTGGTAAGGAAGCAGTCGAGGATTTCAACACCCTGGCCGAAAGCAACGTCAAGCTCACATCCACCATGTTGAAATCTCTTATCACCGACGAGGGATACATCGGGCCAAGGGTCTTTTCAGACGGCGTTGTCGCCCAAGTGGTCGATGGCCAGCTCGTATACCCAGAAGGCACGCATAGCGCGCTGCTTGACTTGACCCTTGATGACATCAACAAGATCCTTGAAGAAGGGTCGCCAGGGATCATCAGCATCGAGACCAACTCCATGCAGTTCGATGCCGAAGAGGAAACGATCGAGGTCGAGGATCCCAACAACCCCGAAGAATCCTATACGAGCTGTTTCGTGCGGCCCGTGTTCATCGCACCAGACCTTGTGTTCATCGACGTGACGCCCGAGGACGACCTGTGGAGCTCCATCGGCTCCAAGGACTACGCGACGAAGGCCTTCGATCTATTGGAAGAGACCTTTGGCGGAGCCGTCTTTGTCGTCAAGGCGGAGGAGAGCTTGGAGGTCATCTACCACACCTCGTTCTTCACCGACTTCGACTATGCAAGCGAAATAGGGCTCACGCTCTCTGACATCGAGAAAGGTGACGCTTTACAGTTCATTGACGGTGTGCTCTACCTCTCTTCCTCAAAGTACCTCCAGAAATACGACTGCTACGCCATCTTCCTCTACCCCTTGGTCTCGGTCGTCTCGCACATTGCCTCAAGGTCGTTCTTCATTGTCATCGTCATGGCGATTATCCTCAGCACGCTCATCACCTACATCTTTGCCTCGATACGATACGCTCGGTCGGGAAAGCTCACCGAAGAGGAACTTGCAGGTTTCCATCCGCAACGCCTTAAGAACCACGCGATTGCCATCAGCATCGTGGGCGTGCTGGTCATCTTCACCGTCACGTTCTTTGTCCACATGCTGGGCTCCGTCCAGATGGAGTCGCTCACGGCAGACCGATCGCTGACCGACATCTTCGAGGGACTCGAAAAGGACAAGGCAGACAAGCGCAACGCCATCATCAACGAGGGCCAAGATTGGTACGCCTACTACGCCGTCCGCATTGCAAATCTAATCTCTGACTATCCGGAGCTTGCCACCAAAGAGAATCTGCAGAGCTACTGTGACATCATAGGCGCCGACTACATCATGCTCTTTGACACCAAGGGCAGCGAGACGCTCTGCAGCAAGGACTACGTCGGATTCGCGCTCGGAACGGGGCAAGGTGACGAGTCAGGGGACTTCCGACGCCTGCTCAGGGGCGTCAAGGTCATAAAGCATGGCGCATCGACCGACAGCGTGACCGGCCTTAACGACTACCACCTAGGCGTCACCCTGCCCACTCCCGACATAAACGCAAACGGTGCGCTGATCATGGCCATTCCCCAGGAGCGGATTTACGACACATCGAGCGAGCCCAAGACCAACGTCCAGCTTGCCGCCCTTGCCACCGAAGACATGATTCTCTTCTCTGCCGACAAGAGCAAGGCGACCGTCGTCAACAGCAGCGAGTCAACCATGTGTGGCTTTACCATCGAGGAATGCGGTCTGAGCAAGAGCAGCATGAGCGATGACTTCATGGACTTCGCCCGGGTGGGTGACGAGCCTCACCTTGGCGTCACGAGAGAGGGCCAGGACCTCTTCTAGTACTACGCGGTTCAGGTCAAGTCGCTCCTTTCCGATGCGCCAGTGCGCCTCATCTGCGCCGTCCTCACCTTCATCTGGATGGTCGTCGTCATTGAGCGGTACTCGCTCAAGACCTCCACCGTCGAGGAGTTTGAGAGCATCGTCCCTGCCGAAGAGCGAGAGGATGACGGCCAAGAACCCGTGGTCGTCAAGGTTCCACGTACGCAGCAGCGGGGCATCAAGGGCCTGATCACCACGATATTGGACCCCGACCGATCGCTGATGAACGTTCACGAAATGCGTCCAGGCGAACGGGCGCGCTTTGTATTGGGCTTTCTCATGTGCCTTCTGGTTATCATCGTC
>JAFUBJ010000453.1 GCA_017460265.1 Atopobiaceae bacterium
AGGCAGAAAGGCGCACGCTGGTGGCTGGGGAGGGAGTCGAACCCCCGACACAGGGATTTTCAGTCCCCTGCTCTACCAACTGAGCTACCCAGCCGAGTGCGTCAGCAAGTAGCTACTATAGCAGACAATGCCGACGCGTCAAAGCCTTTTTTGCAACTTTTGGAGAAAGGCACGGTTTTGGCACGCTTGCTAGAAGGCGCCTCCTCCGCCGCCTCCGCCGAAGCCGCCGCCTCCGCCACCCGAGAAGCCGCCGCCTCCACCTCCGCCGCTGCTGTCTGACGAAGATGCAAGCGCAGCGGTACTGACGGAGTGCGCCTTCGACGCTGCATCGGAAAACGACCTCATGGGCATGGAGGGGCCGCCACCATAGAACCAACCATAGGTCGACGCCATGGCACTGCTCTGAAGCAGCTGCGGAGCAGCCATCTTAAGCTGACTGATGACCTCTTCAGAAACTCCGAGAACAACAGCCATCACCAGCAGGCGGTTCCACAGAACCACATCCTGAGGAATTGCCTCCTCAAGGCGCGTGAAGTCCTTCAGCCAGCGCCTCAGCGCCTTAAGCTGGGCCTTGAGCTCGATTGCCTCTTGAGAACGCGGTTTGAGGTACACGCCCAGGAAGATGAGGCCCACACCCAAAAAGATTCCCAGCAGGGGCAGGAAGATCGTCGAAAGAATAGGGGCATCAAACAGAATCATCGCCACAAGGCAGATTGCCGCCACGATGATGTCGATGGTGCCAATTCCTATGAGTAGAGCCCTGCCCGTCGGCCTGTCTTCGGAGAAGAATCCGCGTCGGAGACACTCCGAGTTCACGCTCCCGTTCCAACTCTTGAGGTAGCTGTCATAACGTTCGGGATGCGAGTCTGCCACCTTCTCAAGGGAGGAGAAGTACAGCGCATCGCGGTCGTCGGAGTAGCGAGCGGCAAGAGGAACGACTCTAGAGAACAAGAACTTCATGGTCGCGTAGTCAACTCGCTCCTTGTTGTCATCACCACTGTCTGACGGCCACTTCATGGGCGTGAGGCAGTAGTCCTCCTTGATCTTCTCCCTCCCAAAGAGCCCCTTTTCCTTCAGCTTTACGAGCTCGAGCTTTGTGTAGCCAAGGTCGGTCAAGCGCATGAGGGCAGCGGTCATGCACTCGTCGGTCACCGATCCGTCATTGAGCAGGGCGCCGAGCACGGCAGGATGGTCATCCGACGGCACATCACGGAAGTATTTGTCGTCAAACTGCGGCCTATGGGACGCCTTGTAGCGCAAGAAGGTCAGAAGGCCCAAAACAAGGGAAGCAAGAGGCACTCCTCCGCCAACGAGCTGCGCGACGATCATCATGACGCGCGCACGAGCGCGCCTTGCATTTGCCTCGTCTGCCCACTGCTGCTCCTCCGAAAGGATTGTGGACAGGCGGCTCGTACCCACGGACTGCGCATCAGAGAGCCAGTCTGCCGGGAATGCGATGCGAGCCTCGGCAAACTCGCTCGACCCGACGCCAGGGACCTGATAGACCACATCGCCGTTGTCGAAGCTCACCGTGGCGTCGAGCGGTCCATGACCCCAGGCACGGACGTTGTCGCCAGCAAGGACCTCCTGCCCGCTCGGAACGGGCAGGTGGACGGTGCAGGTCACATCCTGCGATTGGACGTCCCAACCGTCTGACACGAACTTCCAGTACAGCTCCGAGGTATCGTCGTAGCGAGTGGCTAGGTTCGTGTCGTGGTACGAGATGACAAACTGCGCCACATCGTCCTCGTGGGACGAATACAGCTTCACCTGCACGTACGAGGAGTACTTGGAAAGCTCGTAGGTATGCTCGGCGCCCGTATCAGACTGCTCGAACTCTACGAACTGACCTCCCACGATCTCACCCACGGACAGGACGGACGTCTCGATGGACCGTCCCTCGTAAGTGCCCGTAGGAATCTTCCAATAGACCCCGTGGAAGGAACCGTCGAAGTCAAACTGGCGGGCCTCCTTCACCGTGACGCCGCCGTCGGTTCCAACCGTGGCATCGATGTCAACCTGCTCTCTGGAATACTCGCGCGCAAACGCAACATGAGGCATTATCGCCAACGCTGTCAAGGTCGCCACGACAGCCATCATGAACTTGTGGGCATGAGAGCCACATACGTCTATTCTCCGTGAAGCCATGCTGCTTCTCCCATCCGTTGCGCTATGTGTCGGCACATAACTGAGAAAAGCATACCAAAGCAGGGACGGCACGATTACGAGACGTTGGTAACACCACCTCCATCCTTGACAAGGCGAAACGTCACGCCACAGACATCAAGAACGTTTCCAAGGCCCATGGCGACGCTTGAGGTCACCTCCACACCATCGAGCAGGGCAGGGTTCGTCGCTCCCTGGTCTATTACCTGCGCCTCATGGCCGCGGGGAACGATGAGGACATGTTGTCGAGAACCATCTATATCTCCATTAAAATCAGGCTTTAATTTTTTATCTAAATAAAGCTTATATCCTTTTTGAAATTCTTTAGGGAATAATTTTAAAAC
>JAFUBJ010000454.1 GCA_017460265.1 Atopobiaceae bacterium
CGCGTGAACGTCGTGGTAGGCGACGAGGCTGGCCACACCACCATGATCACCAAGGGCGCACTCGAGGAGATCCTCTCCATTTGCTCGACGGTGGAGTTGGGCGACAAGGTGTTTGCGCTGGACGACGAGCTCGAGCAGGAGGTGCTCGAGCGCGGGCAGAGCCTTTCTGAGGACGGTATGCGCGTGCTGGGCGTTGCCCGTAAGGACGAGCCTGCTGGCGTCGGGCAGCTGACGGCAGACGACGAGCGTGACATGACGCTCATTGGCTACCTGGCTTTCCTTGACCCGCCGAAGGAGGATGCCGGTGCGGCCATCAAGGCGCTTGCCTCCCACGGCGTTGCGACCAAGGTCCTGACGGGCGACTCCGGGCGCGTGACGGCGCACGTCTGCGACGAGCTGGGCCTTGACGTGACGGGGGCATTGGACGGAGCGCGGGTGGAGCAGCTGAGCGACGAGGCCCTGCGCGAGGCGGTCGAGACAACAACGGTCTTTGCCAAGCTCTCGCCCGACCAAAAGGCGCGGGTGGTAAGCGCTCTGCAGGCCAACGGGCATGTGGTGGGCTTCATGGGCGACGGTGTCAACGATGCTGCCGCCATGCGCGTGGCTGACTGTGGCGTATCGGTCGACACGGGCGCCGACGTTGCCAAGGAGGCAGCGGACATCATCCTTCTGGAGAAGGACCTCATGGTGCTGGAGCGGGGCGTCGAGACGGGCCGCCGCACCTTTGCGAACATGAACAAGTACGTGAAGATGACGGCAAGCTCCAACTTTGGCAACGTGTTCAGCGTGCTGGTGGCCAGCGCGTTCCTGCCGTTCCTGCCCATGACCGCCGTCCAGCTGCTCTTCCTTAACTTTGTCTATGACCTGACCTGCACCGCCATGCCGTGGGACAAGGTGGACGATGATGCCCTGCGCAAGCCGCGCACCTGGGATTCGGGTTCCATCTCGTCCTTCATGCGGTGGATGGGTCCCATCAGCTCCGTCTTTGACATCGTGACCTTCGCGCTGCTGTTCTTGGTGGTGTGCCCGGCAGTGTGTGGTGGTGCGTGGGGAACCCTTGATGCTGCCGCACAGATGCGCTTTGTGGGAACCTTCCAGGCGGGATGGCTGCTCGAAAGCATGATTACGCAGGTGCTGGCGGTGCATCTGCTGCGCACGGAGCACATGCCCTTTGTCGAAAGCCATGCAGCTTGGCAGATCACGCTTTTGGGAGCGCTGGGCATAGCTGTTGCGGCGTTCATGTGTCTGACGCCTGCGGGGCATGTGATTGACCTTGCCGTTTTGCCGGTAGGAGTTGTGGGGATTATCGTCTTGGTGTGCGCTGCCTATGCGGCAAGCGTGTTGATCGTCCGTCGTGCCTACATGGCGCGTCACGGAAGCCTGCTGTAAGAAGCCTGCCTCGTCGCCCGAAGACCCTGAAAGGCGGCGAGGCAGGGATTAACCCATGCAGGGTTGGGGCATCATACTGGTATGCATATTGATGTCGAGGAGGATCACATGGCATCCGACACCCATGACGTTTCACGCGACCAGTTCATGCTTACGGGAAGTCTTGCCCACCAAGGCTATGACTGGTGGTGGCATTCGTTCACCGCACGTCATGCGCAGACGGGCGCGGAGCGGGCGTTCTTCATCGAGTTCTTTGTCTGCAACCCTGAGCTTGGCGGCCCCGAGCCGTGCTTTGGCATGGCACCCGACGGCACGCGCGATGGTCGGAGGCCGTCGTACCTCATGGTCAAGTGCGGCACTTGGGGCAAGGGTGCCAAGCAGCTCCACCGCTTCTTTGGCTGGGATCAGGTTGATCTGGGAAAGAACGTGCCGTTCTGGGTTGCGGCTGATGACTGCATCTGCTGCGAGACGGACCTTGTCGGTCGCGTCCGTGTGACGCCTGAGGAGGCCACTGCCCATCCCGAATGGATGAGCGATGCTGGTGATATGGCCTTTGACCTGCACGTAAACAAGCAGATTGCCTTCAACGTGGGCTATGGGGCAAGCGAGCCCATCCGCGCCACCGAGGCGTTCCAGATGTTCTGGCATGCCGAGGGGCTGAAGACGTCCTATGAGGGCGAGGTGTTCCTTGACGGCGAGCTCTACGTGGTGGATCCAAAGACGTGCTTTGGATATGCCGACAAGAACTGGGGCAGCGACTTTACGACGCCGTGGGTGTGGCTGGCAAGCTCCGACATCACGAGCCGCCTGAGTGGCAAGCGCCTCGAGAACAGCGCGCTTGAGATTGGCGGCGGAAGGCCGAAGGTCGGACACTTTGCGCTTGACCGCAAGCTCTTGGGGGAGCTGGTGTACGAGGGCGAAGCCTACGAGTTCAACTTCTCGAAGCTCTGGACGGGAAGTCAGACGCACTTTGCCTGCCACGAGCAGGCGGAACGCATAACGTGGCACGTTGAACAAGAGACCTTCACTGCACGGCTTGTCACCGACATAGAGTGCCCTAAGGACGAGATGCTACTCATTCGCTATGAGGCGCCTGACGGCAAGGCGCGACACACGCGCCTGTGGAACGGTGGAACAGGGAAGGGCCGCGTGCGGCTGTTTGCGCGCGATGGCTTTGAGTGGCAGCTGGTGGACGACTTGGACGTGGCGCACGTGGGCTGCGAGTACGGCGAGTATGACGCCACGGAGCCGTACGCTTAGCCTGACGAGAAAAGACCAGGTCCATTCTCGCCATCTGGGCGATGTGCGTTGAGGTGGTGCTAGTATCATCCCTGCCACAGCAAACGTGAGAGGGGACGTGGCATGGTTTACAACAACATTCTTGAGGCGGTGGGGCACACTCCGCTCATTCGCCTGAATCATATTCCTGATGACGACTGCGCCCGTATTCTGGTGAAGTTTGAGGCAACCAACGTAGGAGGCTCCATCAAGACGCGCACGGCGCTGCAGATGGTGCGTGCCGCAGAGGCGCGCGGGGAGCTTAAGCCCGATTCCATCATTGTGGAGCCCACCAGCGGAAACCAAGGCATTGGCCTGGCGCTGGTGGCGGCCGTGCTGGGCTACCAGGCAAAGATCATCATGCCCGACTCGGTGTCCATCGAGCGCAGGCGCCTGGTGGTGCACTACGGTGCCCAGGTCATCCTTGAGCACGATGACGGTGACATTGGCGAGTGTGTTGACCGCTGCATCAAGCGCGCGCTGCAGATGGCCAAGGAGGACCCACGCGTCTACGTGCCACAGCAGTTTGAGAACGTGGACAACCTCTGGGCGCACCGGGAGCACACGGCGGCCGAGATCATCGCCGACGCAGATTCGCGCATCGACGGCTTCTGCTCGGGCATCGGCACGGGCGGTACCATCACTGGCGTGGGAGCCGTGCTGCGTGCCGTCAACCCCGACGTGCGCATCTGGGCCGTGGAGCCCGACCAGGCGGCCATTCTTTCCGGCAAGCCCGTGGGCACGCACCTTCAGATGGGCATTGGCGACGGCATCATCCCGGAGATTCTCGACACGCATATCTACGACGATATCTGCGTCGTCACGGACATCGAGGCACTTGAGATGGCACGCCGCCTGGCCCGCGAGGAGGGCCTGATGTGCGGCATCTCGTCCGGTACCAACGTGGTGGCGGCGGTGAAGCTCGCGCGCGAGCTGGGCCCTGGAAAGACCGTGGTCACCATCCTGCCTGATACCGGCGAGCGCTACATCTCTACCAAGCTCTTCTGCGGCGAGGAAGGCATGGCCATCTAGCTGAAGTTTTGGCAACAGGGCCAGGCTCAAATGGCGGATGATGCAGTCACGGAGGCGTTTTCATGCTCTACCTCATATATGCGCTGGTCATTGTGGTGGCAACGTCGCTAGGAGCCGTGGCGGG
>JAFUBJ010000455.1 GCA_017460265.1 Atopobiaceae bacterium
CCTCTTCAACAACATGAACGTGCTCGACAACTGCACGCTTGCGCCCATCACGTTGAAGAAGATGGGAAAGGCAGAGGCGGAGTCTGAGGCGCGTCGTCACCTTGAGGCCGTCGGGCTATCCGACTTCATCAACGCGCCCTCCACGTCTCTGTCTGGTGGACAGAAGCAACGCGTGGCCATTGCACGTGCCCTCTGCATGAAGCCCGACCTGATGCTCTTTGACGAGCCTACCTCCGCGCTTGACCCCGAGATCGTGGGCGAGGTCCTCAACGTCATGCGAGACCTTGCGGCCGAGGGCATGACCATGGTCGTGGTCACGCACGAGATGGCCTTTGCCAAGAACGTCTCGGACAAGGTCGTGTTCATGGATCAGGGCGTCATTGCCGAGGAGAGCGCTCCCACGGAGATGTTCACCAATCCCAAGCTTCCGCGTACGCGCGAGTTCCTTGCGCGCTACCTGGAGGACTGACGGAGCGGCGGCCTATGCAACCTGACAGGGTCATAACTTCCCAGCAGGTCTTTCTGGGCGTGCCAGGGGATGATGGTGCCCACCCTCTGGCCCTTGCCGTCACGGACGGACGCGTGAGCGCTGTTGCTCCCCGCAACCAGGCACGTGTCCTATCCGCTGGCGCACCGATCGAAGACTGGGGCGACGCGTTCGTCTGTCCCGGCTTTCACGATGCGCACCAGCATGTTTTCCATGCGGCGCTCTTCCCAAGCGAGCTCGCCACGGAATACGCGGGGACATCTGAGGCCGACTGCGTGGCGCATCTGGCGCAGTGGGCTGCCGGACGACCCGATGATGGATCCTGGCTGGTGAGCCATGGTTGGCGCGAGACACTGTGGAACCCATCTGTGGTGCCTACGCGTGCTTCGCTCGACGCCGTGTTTCCCGACCGTCCGGTGGCCATGTATTCGGGTGATGCCCATACGCTCTGGACCAACTCGGCCGGGCTGCGTGCGCTGGGCATTACCGACGAGACCGAACCTCCTGCAGGCGGCAGCTTTGACCGCGACGCAGACGGTCACCTCACGGGCGTCATCCGCGAGGCGGCGGGCATGGTCTACGTGGCACGCGTGCTCTCGTCCTTCTCGATCGATCAGCTCTGCGACATCTATCGTGCCTACTTTCGTTACCTGAACAAGATGGGCATTACCTCGGTCTGCGACATGGCCCTTTCGCTCATTCCTGGTGCCGATGGCATAAACCCGCAGGTGTACGAGTCATTGCTCGCAAGCGGAGACCTTACGGTGCGTGCTCATCTCTTTCCCACCCTTTCGGATGACCAGTCCAACCTCGAGGATCTGCAGGCACGTTATACGGGTTCGCATTTGCGTGCACCTGGCTTCAAGCAGTTCTTTGACGGCGTGAGCAGCCAGCACACGGCATGGTGTACCGAGCCCTATAAGAACGCGCGCTTTGTCGGTGACGTGGGACGCCCGACCGTGGCACCCGAGCGCATGCGCGAGCTGGTCTTGGCGGCGGCTTCGCGTGGCCATGCCGTTCGCATTCACACCATCGGTGACGCCGCCGTGCATGCCGCTATCGACATCTTTGACGAGGCATTTCGTCGCTACGGTGCTCCTTTCCAGGGCCGCAACACGTTGGAGCACATCGAGGACATCATGCCCGCAGACATCGCGCGCCTTCGCGAGGCGCACGTCGTTGCCTCGGTGCAACCTCCGCATGTGACCATTGACCTTACGCAGCCGGCGCGTGACCTCGGAGTATGGCGGGCCCGGCGTATGTGGCCGTTTTCGACCATGCTCGCTCAGGGGGTCACGCTTGCCCTGGGCACCGACGCGCCGGTTGTCTCTCCCAACAGCATGGATGTGCTCTATACCGCCGTTACGCGGCGTACGCCCGCCGACCACAGACCAGACGCTGGCTGGTATCCCCAGCATTGCCTCTCTCGGGCCGATGCCTTGCGTTCCTACAGCTTCGGCGGTGCCGTTGCCGTGGGACGAGAGGCAGAGCTGGGAACGCTTGAGGTCGGAAAGCTTGCCGACCTGGCCGTCTGGGACACCAACCTGCTGACGTGTCCAGACGAGGACATCCAGCAGGCCCTCTGCCTTGCGACGCGCCTTGGCGCATAACGGCGGGCGGTTGTTCGAGGCTTGACCATGCAAGGCGCGCTCCTTCGCGCTACGATAGCAACGGAAATCCCTGAGCTGAGGAGGAACGACCATGCAGGACGGATTCGTCAAGGTAGCCGCATGCACGCCCGAGGTTCGGGTGGCAGACGTCGCATTCAATGTCGAGCAGTGCGTTCACCAGGTGCGCGATGCCTGCGCAGACGGAGCCAAGGTCATAGTCCTCCCCGAGCTTTGCATCACGGGCTACACCTGCGAGGATCTCTTCTGGCAAGATGCCCTGCTCGATGCCGCGCAGCGCGGCCTCTACTCCTTTGCAGAGCAGACTGAGAAGTGCGACGCGCTCATTTTTGTGGGCGTGCCCTGGCGCGTGAACGGCAAGCTCTACAACTGTGCCGCAGCGCTCTGCGGTGGAGAGATTCTGGCTCTCATTCCCAAGACGCACGTCCCCAACTACAACGAGTTCTACGAGCTGCGTCACTTTACGCCAGCGACGCCGGGCGTCATCATTCCCCTTGACCTCAACCAGGTGGAGCCGACGCCCTTTGGCACCAACATCTTGCTGCGCTGCAAGAGCATGCCCGACCTTGTCGTGGCGGCGGAGATCTGCGAGGACCTCTGGGCTCCCAACCCGCCCTCCATCAGCCACGCCCTGGCAGGTGCGACGGTCATCGTCAACCTGTCTGCCTCCAACGCCATCGTGGGGAAGGCCGCCTATCGCCGAACGCTCGTCGTGGGGCAAAGTGCGCGCCTCGTGTGCGGTTACGTGTACACGAGCGCCGGTTGGGGAGAGTCCACGACGGACGTCGTCTTTGCCGGTCACAACATGATTGCCGAAAACGGCACCTTGCTTTCTGAATCGGCCCCGTTCGGTCCCGGCAACGCCACGAGCGAGATCGATGTGTCGGCAATCGTGCAGGAGCGGTTGCGCATGTCCACCTTCAAGACCTCCCCAGGGACAACGGGCAATGATGGTTCCGCATACCTCGAGATCCCCTTCGACCTCGAGCGCTGCGAGACACACCTCACGCGCCACGTCGACCCGCACCCCTTTGTGCCGGACGACGGGGCCGAGCGCGACGCTCGCTGCGAGGACGTCTTTACCATTCAGGCGTGGGGCCTTGCCAAGCGCCTTGACCACACGCATTGCTCCTGTGCGGTCGTGGGCGTTTCGGGAGGCCTCGACTCCACGCTGGCGCTCCTTGTCACGGTCCGCGCATTTGACCTGCTGGGACTTGATCGCAACGGCATCATCGCGGTGACGATGCCCGGCTTTGGCACCACAGACCGAACCCATGGAAACGCCACCACGCTTTCGGATGCCCTGGGCGTCCAGCTCCGCGAGGTCTCCATCGTGGATGCCGTGCGCCAGCATTTTGCCGATATCGGCCATGACGAGTCGGTTCATGACGTCACCTACGAGAACTGCCAGGCGCGCGAGCGCACGCAGATCATCATGGACATCGCCAACAAGGAAGGCGGCATGGTCATCGGCACTGGCGACCTCTCCGAGCTGGCGCTTGGCTGGGCGACTTACAACGGTGACCACATGTCCATGTACGGCGTGAATGGCGGCGTGCCCAAGACGCTCGTGCGCCACTTGGTGCGCTACGTTGCCGACACCTGCGAAAACGATGCCGAGGCGGACATCCTGTACGACGTGCTCGACACGCCGGTCTCTCCCGAGCTCCTGCCTGCCAACGCGGACGGGACGATCGCGCAGCAGACGGAAGACCTTGTCGGCCCCTACGAGCTGCACGACTTCTTCTTGTACCAGGTGCTTCGTCGTGGCGCGACGCCGCGCAAGGTGTACCGCCTGGCATGCTATGCGCTGGGGGATGTCTACGACAAGGAGACCATCCTTGCCTGGCTCAAGGTGTTTTACCGGCGCTTCTTTGCCCAACAGTTCAAGCGCAGCTGTCTGCCCGATGGCCCCAAGGTGGGGTCGGTGGCAGTCAGTCCGCGAGGCGACCTTCGCATGCCGAGCGATGCCTGCGCTGCGCTCTGGCTGGCAGAGCTACAGGAGCTGTAGGGCTGCACATGTCGTTGCAAGCGAGCCCCGGCATCCACAAGATGAACTGCCTCCCATTTCTTGGACACGAGAAATGGGAGGCTTTTTATGGCTGGAAACGCCTTGTACGACGTTGGGATGAGGCTGCGGGCTGCCGAGCTATACGACGAGGGGCATGGCCGCGCATCGATTGCGGCCCTGCTCGGGGTACCAGAGGAAACCGTGAGAAAATGGCTGGAAGTCTACCGATCCGTTGGCATCGAGGTTCTAGCTATGACTGGCACGAAGAAAGCCGCGTACCCGTTCGAGACGAAGGTGGCCGCCGTCAGGGCGGTCGTGGACGAGGGCATGACGAAGCCCGAGGCCATGGCGCAGTTCGGGATAACCTCGTCGAGCGCCCTCAAGAAATGGCTGAGGGCGTACCGGGAGGGCGGCCCGGAGGCGCTCAGGCCGAAGCCGAAGGGAAGGCCGAGGGGCGCTAGGTCGGCGCCCAAGGAGCTGACGCGCGAGCAGGAGCTCGAACGGCGCGTCCAGAGGCTCGAGGCGGAGAACGCCTACCTAAAAAAATCGATCGCCCTGAAGGCGGAGAAGCGCTCTCGAACCGCGAGAGGGCGGTCGTCGTGAGCGAGCTTTCAGGGCTTCATCGGCTCGACGACCTCCTGGCGGCCGCAGGCCTCGCCAAGTCGAGCTACTACTACGCGCTCGCCCACCCCAAGGGACCGACGAGGCCGGAGCTGTGGGACAAGGCGCGCGAGGTGTTCGGAAGGACCGCCAACGGCTGCGGGCACCGCCAGATAGCCATGTGCCTGCGCGCCGAGGAGGGCGTGGTGATCGCCGACAAGACGGTCCTGAAGATGATGCACGAGATCGGGATCAGCTGCGGGATCAGGCGCGAGACCGACTACCACAGGTACAACTCCTACCGTGGTGTCGTGGGCAGGACCTTCGAGAACGTGCTGGGCAGGGACTTCTCCGCCGACGGGCCGTGGCAGAAGCTCGGCACCGACGTCACCGAGTTCAGGCAGCCGTGGGGCAAGGCCTACCTCGCGCCGGCCTACGACTTCGGCAGCAAGGAGTTCCACGCGTGGTCCGTCTCCCTCCACCCGGACCTAGCGCAGCAGGAGGAGATGCTCGCGATCCTGCTGCCCAAGGTGCCGGCGGGGGCGCACCCCGTCATGCAGAGCGACATGGGCTGGCAGTACCAGCACGACACGTACGTGCGGGCGCTCGAAGGCGCCGGCATCGTGCAGAGCATGTCCAGGAAGGGCAACTGCCTCGACAACGGGGCGACCGAGCAGGTGTTCGGCCACATAAAGGACGAGTTCTTCAGGGACCAGGTGTGGCCGGACTACGAGTCCTTCAAGAGGGACCTAGACGCCTACCTCGTGCACTGGAACACACGGAGGAGACAGGTTAAGCTCAAGGGACTGACCCCGGAGGAGTTCCGGAATCAGTCCCTTGGATTGGTGGCCTAGTGGGCCAGTATTATTGTCGTCCAAGTTTTGGGGCGCAGTTCAAGAGGATGTCGGGGCTTTTTTCGAGGCTGCTTTCATAGTGAGGCGCAAAATCTAAGTGCCGTCTTTGAGATTTTTCAAGTCTCGTTGTATAAGAGGCCACACGTGGGTATGATTCTCAACGTTGGATAAGCGCCCCCGTGCGATGGGGGCTGCGTACGTTTGCGCCTGAGGCGCTTTGAAGGAGGTAGTTAGCATGACGCTTAAGCCGCTGGGAGACCGCGTTCTCGTTAAGCCCGCACCCAAGGAGGACCGCACTTCCTCTGGCCTGTACATCTCTTCTGGTGCGCAGGAGAAGCCGCAGCGTGGCGAGGTCATTGCCGTTGGTGCTGGCAAGCTTAACGACAAGGGCGAGCGCATTGCCATCGATGTCCAGGTTGGCGATCAGGTTTACTACGGCAAGTTTGGCGGCAACGAGGTTAAGGTCGACGGCGAGGACTTCCTGCTCCTGCGTGCCGATGACATCTACGCCATCATCACCGAGTAGCATCTAGTTTTTGCAGTCACTTTTGGAGGCATACATTATGGCTAAGGACATTTTCTTCGGTACCGACGCCCGCGCGCGTCTTGCCAAGGGCGTCAACACGCTTGCTGACGCCGTCACCACCACGCTTGGACCCAAGGGCCGCTACGTTGCCCTGCAGCGTTCCTACGGCGCTCCCACCATCACCAACGACGGCGTCTCCGTCGCCAAGGAGATCGAGCTCAAGGATCCCGTCGAGAACATGGGTGCTCAGCTGGTGAAGGAGGTCGCCACCAAGACCAACGACACCGTGGGTGACGGCACCACCACCGCGACCCTGCTCGCCCAGGTCATCGTCAATGAGGGCCTGCGCAACGTCGCCGCTGGCGCCAACCCCATCGCCATCCGTCGCGGTGTCGAGAAGGCTGTTGCCGCTGCCGTCGAGCAGATGAGGGGCGCCTCCCAGGACGTCTCTACCAAGGAGCAGATTGCTTCTGTCGGCACCATTTCCGCTGGTGACCCACAGATCGGCGAGAAGATCTCCGATGCCATGGAGGTCGTGGGCAAGGACGGCGTCATCACCGTCGAGGAGTCCCAGACCTTCGGCATCGACATCGACACCGTCGAGGGCATGCAGTTTGACAAGGGTTACATCTCGCCGTACTTCGCGACCGAGAACGAGACCATGACGGCCGAGCTGCAGAATCCCTACATCCTGATGACGGACCAGAAGGTCTCCAACATCCAGGACATCCTGCCCATCCTCGAGGCCATCCAGAAGAGCGGCTCCCCGCTGCTCATCATCGCCGAGGACGTCGATGGCGAGGCTCTGGCCTCCCTCATCCTCAACAAGCTCCGTGGCGTGCTGCAGGTCTGCGCCGTCAAGGCTCCTGGCTACGGCGACCGCCGCAAGCGCATGCTCGAGGACATCGCCATCGTCACCGGTGGCCAGGTTGCCATGAAGGAGCTCGGCATCGAGCTGACCGACATCTCCGCCGAGATGCTTGGCCGCGCCAAGTCCGTCAAGGTCACCAAGGATGCCACCACCATCGTTGACGGCGCTGGCTCCAAGGCCGCCATCGACGACCGCGTTGCCCAGATCAAGACCGAGATCGAGAACACCGACTCTGACTTCGACCGCGAGAAGCTCCAGGAGCGCATGGCCAAGCTGGCCGGCGGCGTTGCCGTCATCAAGGTCGGCGCAGCCACCGAGGTCGAGCTGAAGGAGATCAAGCACCGCATCGAGGACGCGCTGCAGGCTACGCGCGCTGCCGTCGAGGAGGGCATCGTTGCCGGTGGCGGCGTGGCGTTCCTTGCTTCCGCCAAGGCGCTTGACGACGTCCAGGTTGCCGACGAGGACGAGAAGATCGGTGTCGAGATCATCCGCAAGGCGCTGGCCGCTCCCGTGCGCACCATCGCCAACAACGCTGGCTTCGAGGGCTCCGTCGTGGTCGAGAAGATCAAGGGCCTGCCCGAGGGCCAGGGTCTTAACTCCGCCAACGGCGAGTGGGGCGACATGATCGAGATGGGCGTTCTTGACCCGGTCAAGGTCACCCGCACCACGCTCCAGAACGCTGCTTCCGTGGCTTCCCTCATCCTCATCACCGAGGCCACCGTCTCTGATGAGCCCAAGGACACCACCATCGAGGAGGCCATCTCCGCTGCCGCAGCTGCCGGCGGCCAGGGTGGCGGCATGTACTAATCGTTGCGTGGGGCGGTGCCCCGCAAAACACGCAAACGTCCTCGAAGAGGGGTCAGGCCTTACAGCCCGGCCCCTCTTCTGCGGAATGTTTGCTTAGTTTTGCGGGGCACCGACGCTTCGCTTGGTGCCTGCCCAACTCCGAATCTCGTTGCTCGAAGCAGGCGGCTCAACAGCTCCTTCCCTTTCCTTTCGTCTACCTCTTCACTCCCGCGTTGTCGAGGGACTCTGTCAAGCAGTGCAACCTTCTCCTTAATTCGCTTGTAAGTGGTCATGTCGTCAACGTCCACTACGTAGATTGTCCAGCCCATGTGTGCCAAGGCCTCACGCCGAACCCTGTCGGCCTCAGCGTCGCGGTGGTAGCTCTCACCGTCAAATTCCAGACCTTCCTTGTGCCAAGTACCTTCAGATAAGAATCGGTATGCCGTGTCCACCCTGCACGTCTTCTTGCAGGAGATGTGTCGGGCGGCTTCGTCGAGCGTCTCCTTGCAATTGAGCTCAGGCGGCATCAGTCCAAAGCCTCCCAAAGAGCAGGGGAGATGCAGCATGCATGACACAACCGTCTCCATTGGACTCGCGCTTCCGTCGCGAATCCAACGCAGGGCCGTGCGTGCCGGACCAAGGCCGCGCAAGCCCTTCAGGCGTTCGATTGCGTTCTGAATGGCTGAGGTGGATGTGAGTGCCGGGCGGTCATAGAACCCAGACACAAACTTCGAGAAGTGCGAATATGTGCCGCATAGCTCGTGCCCGAGTACCACGGCTCCGACGAGCGATGTCTGACTAGCCATTTGGATAAACGTAAGCTCGGGACCTGCCGAATAGAGCCCTTCCCCCAGGTCCAGTAGTAGACCCGAAGGGATTTGCTCAAGACTGCAGAGGTGTGAGCGCACGTCCTTTGAAAGGCTGCGCTTGGCAGATGATGGTATTACATGATGGAGGGGGTGCTGTGAAACACCAGGGGATGTTGGGTCCAGCCGAGTAAGCTCTCGCCCCTTTGGAATGACCGAATCAAGCTGCAAGGGTTTGCCTGTCCTTCGTGCTGTGTCAACCTGGGGTGGCACCGCACGAAGACGCTCGAGAGATGAGTTATGGCTAAGCAGAATGGGCATGGGAATGTCCCTCTCTTCTTCAGTCTCTTATTTGTTGGGAAGGTGCGGAACCTGTCCGCAAAAGCCAGCCAAGCTGGTGTCTAGATGATATGACGGAAGCTCTGGGACGACAAGGGCAATTCTGAACGGAGAACGTGCGACTTGTTATTCCTTTCAATCTCGTGCTCGTATCATCTGTCCTTGAACTGAAGGACAGAAACTGTGTAACGAGAAGAGAAATAGCATCTTCTCGCAACTATTGTCCTTGTGTACAAGGACATATTCTTGCACCGGGCTTTCGAAGGAAGTCCTCTTCGTCACTTCTGTCCTTGTGCAGAAGGACAGAACTATCGCAGCGGGCTGGTTGAGCGTGTTTTCTGCTCATCCATGGCGCCGCAAAGACTGTGCGAGCGAATTGGTCATAATAGACAATCGCGGACAACGGTTTTCCACGAGGGGAGGGGCATGGCCGAGCAGCGCGACATCATTGATGACCTCATTGACATCCAAGACAACTGGGCTGCGCTGTCCAACCCGCTGGGCGGGATGATCGACACCCTCACGGCCGATCCAAGCAAGGTCAAGACATGGGATCCTGGCGAGTACAAAGAGACTCCTCGAACCAACTCGGTGACGTGCCTTCGCGTGACGTCGCAGTCTGAGGAGGTGTGTGGAAAGTGCCTCGAGGTCTGTCCAACCGCGGCAATTGACATTGACCTTCCCCGCAAGAAGGTGTCCATTATGCAGGACGAATGCCGCAAGTGCGGCCTCTGCGTTGCCGTCTGCCCGCCTGGGACGTTCCTCACCACCAAGCTGACGGCGAAGGTGCTCTACGATCGCGTCGCGCGCGTCGCTAGTGCCTATGAGAAGGCCTACGTCACGTGCACAAGGGCTCTTGGTCGCCTTCCCAAAGGAAATGAGGTCGTTCTTCCCTGCGTTGGCACCCTTTCCACAGAGGTGTGGTTTGCGCTCCTCTCGGATTACGACAATCTGAGCGTGTACCTTCCGCTTGGTATTTGCGATCGCTGCAGAACCATTACGGGAGAAGAGGCCTACGCCGACCAGATTGGCTTGGCGGAGGAGCAAAGCGGCAATTCGGTGGACCTGGACGTAGACGAGGCGGAGCTCACGCACGAGTACACTCGTGCGTACAAGCGAAGCCAGTTTGTGAGCAACATGGCCCGGACGGGCGCAATTGCCGCCACGGGAGGCGTGCCGCTGCTGGCGGGCGCCCAGGCTGTCGCCAAACGCATCAAAGACCACAGCCAGCAGCTGCTTGAAGTTCAGAGGCAGCTTGAGAAGGCCGTGGGCTCAAAAACCGACCAAAGCAAGCGGCGTGTGCTCACGCAAGGTCGCAAGCTGGTCATTGCCGCCCTGCAGAAGCATCCCGAGCTTGCGAGTAACTTCCACCTGAACGTCCCCGCCTGCGACTGGTCGCTCTGCACCATGTGTGGCGAATGCGCAAACGCGTGTCCCGTCCATGCCTGCGAGATTGACGCGGGAGGGCGCTTCTCGGTGGAGGCAGCATACTGCATCAACTGCGAGGCATGCATGTACGTGTGTCCGGAATGCGCCATCACCATGGAGCCGTGTGATCCGCAAGATTTGATCCTTCCCGATCCAGAGGCAGAGCGTCTTGCAGAGCAGCGCGCGGAGCTTGAGCGCAAGAAGCAGGAGGCGCGCGAGCAGGTAAAGAAGGGCCTTGACGCCGTTGAGCGCCTGGCAGAAGGCTGATTAATATCTAACGTCTCAGACGTGGTGCATCAAATAGCAAGGCAGGCGTTTCCTGCAGAAGATTTGGAGATGAAACCGTGGCACTTTCAATTGGTATCGTGGGCCTTCCCAACGTTGGCAAGTCAACTCTCTTCACGGCGCTGACGCGCAAGGGCGGCCTTGCGGCCAACTATCCCTTTGCGACCATCGACCCAAACGTGGGCATCGTGGACGTTCCAGATGAGCGCCTGCAGGTTCTGGCGGATATCGTGCACCCTGGCCGCATCGTTCCGGCTACGGTCGAGTTTGTGGACATCGCCGGCCTTGTCAAGGGCGCGAGCGAGGGCGAGGGCCTGGGCAACCAGTTCTTGGCAAACATCCGCGAGACCGATGCCATCTGCGAGGTCGTTCGCTTCTTCTCCGATCCTGACGTCATTCGTCACGAGAGCAGCCACGATCCAGAGAGCGACATGGACACCATCCAGACCGAGCTCGTCCTTGCCGACCTTGGTACGCTCGAGAAGGCCATTCCCAAGCTTGAGAAGGAGGCGCGCCGCGACAAGGCCAACGCTCCCAAGCTGGCCATTGCCAAGCGTCTGCAAGACTGGCTGAACGAGGGCAATCGCGCAGCCGACCTTGACATGACCGACGAGGAGCGCGCTGCTGCCCACGACCTCTTCCTGCTGACGATGAAGCCCATCCTGTACGTGGCCAACGTCGACGAGGACGCGCTGGGCGACGAGCTGCCCTCCATCAATGGGGCAGAGGTCGTGCCCATCAGCGCCAAGGTCGAGTCGGAGCTTATTGAGCTCGACCCCGAGGACGTGGCTGTCTTCCTGTCTGACCTGGGGCTGGAGAAGAGCGGCCTCGAGACGCTTGCTCAGGCTGCCTATAAGCTTCTGGGCCTGCAGAGCTACTTCACGGCTGGCGAGATGGAGGTCAAGGCCTGGACCATTCCCGTTGGTGCCAAGGCTCCTCAGGCGGCAGGCGTCATCCATTCAGACTTCGAGCGCGGCTTCATCAAGGCGGAAGTGTGCAGCTACGAAGACTACGTCACGCTTGGCGGCGAGGCGGGCTGCAAGGAGGCGGGTCGCCTTCGGATGGAGGGCAAGGACTACGTCGTGCAGGACGGTGACGTCATGCACTTCCGCTTTAATGTCTAGGGTTGCATCACATTTTTGTAGATGCTCCGGAACACACGCCCACTGTTCGATAGCTGCCGTTCCCGTTAAGCAAGCGTGAAAAAGATATAGAGAGTAAATGCTCTGCGCCGTTGGAGTGTTTTAATGCTGTCCGTAAAACGGATTCCTCCGGGAGGAGGCTGCAAGGAGTCCGTTAGCGCCTGGACCGTAATTGGTTGACGAGGATGGCAGTTATCGAAAGACTCGGCGGATGCTGTCACGGCCACAGTGGGTCGTAAGGAAGAGAAGAAAAAGCAGAATCAAAACTGTAACAGAGACTCTTCTGGCACTGAGAACTGAAGTCTACGCGACCTAGTCGCCAAGAAGGAGAACAACATGCGCGTTATCATTCAGGAAGACTACGACAAGATGTGCCTGTGGGCTGCCCACTACATTGCCGACAAGATCAAGAACCACACCGAGGACCGTCCGTTCATCCTTGGCCTCCCCACCGGTTCTAGCCCCATTGGCGTCTACAAGGAGCTTGCTCGCATGAACCAGGCTGGCGAGCTGTCCTTTGCTTATGTCGTCTCCTTCAACATGGATGAGTACGTGGGACTTGACCACGATCTCGACCAGAGCTACTGGTACTTCATGCACGACAACTTCTTTAATCACCTGGTCGACATGAAGCCCGAGAACATCAACATCCTTAACGGCATGACTGAAGATCCCGAGGCCGAGTGCGCGGCATACGAGGAGAAGATCGCTTCCTACGGCGGTATCAACCTCTTCATGGGCGGCATCGGCGTCGATGGCCACATTGCCTTCAACGAGCCGTTCACCAGCCTTGCCTCTCGTACGGGCCTTCGTACCCTGACCACCGACACGCGCATCGTGAACTCTCGCTTCTTCGGAAACGACTCCGAGAAGGTTCCTGCCTATGCGCTGTCCGTCGGCGTGGGCACCGTGACCGACTCCAAGGAGGTTCTGATCCTCATCAACGGCCATAACAAGGCACGCGCCCTGGCCAAGACCGTCGAGGGCAACGTTAGCCACAAGTGGACGTGCTCTGCACTGCAGATGCACAACGGTGCCATCATCGCGTGCGATGAGGCCGCCTGTGGCGAGCTGACCGTTGACACCTACAAGTACTTCCTCGACATCGAGAAGGACCAGAGACTCTAGGACACCAACATGTATACAATCGAAGATCTTTACGACCTTGACCACACGCTGGCCAAGGATTACCTCCTGCAGTTTACGTATCCCTGGGAGGCGCTCGCTGGTATCAAGGAGTTCATCCTTACCCTTGGTCCGACTCTTGGCGAGGACTACGAGGAGGTGCAGCCACAGGTGTGGGTGCACAAGAGCGCGACGGTCTTCCCGTCTGCTTACCTCGGCGCTCCCTGCATCATCGGCCCCAATACCGAGGTGCGCCACTGTGCCTTCGTGCGCGGCTCCGCCCTGGTTGGCGCCAACTGCGTCGTGGGCAACTCCGTCGAGCTCAAGAACGTCATCCTGTTTGACAACGTGCAGACCCCGCACTACAACTACGTGGGCGACTCCATTCTGGGTCACTTTAGCCACATGGGCGCGGGCAGCATCACCTCAAACGTAAAGGCAGACAAGAAGCTCGTCGTGGTGCACAACGGCACAGAGCATATCGAGACGGGCGTCAAGAAGTTTGGCGCGATGCTGGGCGACCACGTGGAGGTTGGCTGCAACGCCGTCCTTAACCCCGGCACTGTCATCGGGCGCTGGAGCAACGTGTACCCCACGTCGTGCGTTCGCGGCGTCGTGCCCGAGCACTCCATCTTCAAGAACAGTGGCGACATCGTGCACAAGCACGAGGAATAGGGGCGTGGCGCATGGGAAAGTACTTTGGAACCGATGGCTTCCGCGGCGAGTCCAACAAGGACCTGACGTTTGACCACGCCATCAAGATCGGCCGCTTCCTTGGCTGGTACTACGGCGCACGCTTGGACAAGAAGGCCAAGATCGTCATTGGCAAGGACACGCGCAGGTCGTCATACATGTTTGAGTACGCGCTCTGCACCGGCCTCATGGCCAGCGGCGCCGACGCTTACATCATGCACGTGACTACGACGCCGTCCGTCTCCTACATCTGCAGCAGGGACGACTTTGACTGCGGCATCATGATCTCGGCCTCGCACAACCCGTTCTATGACAACGGCATCAAGCTGCTCAACGGTAACGGCGAGAAGATGGACGAGGAGACCATCCTCAAGGTCGAGGACTATATTGACGGCAAGCTTGAGATTCCTGTTGCCGAGCGTGCCGAGATTGGCCGCACCGTTGACTTCGTGGCTGGCCGTAACCGTTACATCGGCCACCTCATCTCGATGAACAAGTTCAGCTTCAAGGGTATCAAGGTGGGCCTGGACGTTGCCAACGGCTCTGCCTGGCAGATTGCCAAGCACGTGTTTGACGCCTTGGGTGCCAAGACTTATGTCATGAGCGATGCCCCTGACGGTCTCAATATCAACACCGACTGTGGTTCCACCCACATCGAGCACCTGCAGAAGTTTGTGGTCGACAACGGTCTGGACGTGGGCTTTGCCTACGACGGCGACGCAGACCGCTGCATCGCGGTGGACGAGAACGGCAACGTCGTTACGGGCGACCACGTGCTGTACATCTACGGCCTGTACATGAAGGAGCGCGGCAAGCTCATCAACAACAAGGTCGTCACCACCGTCATGAGCAACTTTGGCCTGTACAAGGCACTTGACCTCGTGGGCATCGAGTATGACAAGACCGCCGTGGGCGACAAGTACGTGTGGGAGAACATGGCCGAGACGGGCAACTGCATCGGTGGCGAGCAGTCCG
>JAFUBJ010000456.1 GCA_017460265.1 Atopobiaceae bacterium
CGAGGACCTCGACCTCTTCGCCGAGATGGGCTTCACCACCTTCAACACCACGGTGAGCTGGGCGCGCATCTACCCGCATGGCGTGGCCGGCGGTGTCAACCAGGAGGGCGTGGAGTTCTACCGTGAGGGCGGTGCCTACGCGCGCGAGCTGGGCATGGACCCGGTCATCACCCTCTACAAGTACGACGAGCCCACCTACATCGAGCTCACCTACGGCAGCTGGGAGAACCGCGCGGTCATCGACGAGTTCGTGGCCTTCGCGACCACCTGCTTTGCCGAGTACCAGGGCCTGGTGAACAAGTGGCTCACCTTCAACGAGGTCAACGTGCTGGGCTTCGTGCGCGGCTACGACGCAGCCTCCTACGTGATGCTCCACAACCAGATGGTTGCCGCCGCCCGTTCGGTGCAGGTGGCCCATAGAATTGACCCCTCCATCATGGTGGGCACGATGGTGGCGGGCATGTGCAGCTACGCCTACACCTGCGACCCGGAGGACGCCCTCGCAAACCAGCGCTACTTCCAGGACGGCTTCTGCTACTGCGCCGACACGATGCTGCGCGGCGCCTACCCCGATTTCGCGCGACGCACCTGGTGCGAGCACGACGTGGATCTCGAGGTCACGCCCGAGGACGCGGCCGACCTCATGGCCGGCAAGGCGGACTTCCTCGCCTTCTCGTACTACAGCTCCAGCGTCGTGACCACCCACGAGGTGGCGGGTAGCGTGGCCGGAAACCTTTCCGCGGGCGTTCCCAACCCCTACCTCGAAGCCAGCGAATGGGGCTGGCAGATGGATCCCGTTGGCTTTCGCTACTGGCTCAACCTCATCAACGACCGCTACCAGGTGCCCCTCTTCGACGTGGAGAACGGCCTTGGTGCACGCGACGAGGTCGTGGTCGAGGACGGTGTGGAGCGCGTTCATGACGGCTACCGCATTGACTACCTGCGCGAGCACGTGCGCAACATGCGGTCTGCGGTGGTGGAGGACGGCGTGCGGCTCTTTGGCTACACCACGTGGGGGCCGATAGACCTTGTCGCCTTCACCACGGGGCAGATGTCCAAGCGCTACGGCTTCATCCACGTGGACATGGACGACGAGGGCAGGGGAAACCTGCACCGCACGCGGAAGGACTCTTTCTGGTGGTACCAGCGCTGCATTCGCAGCAATGGCGCAGACCTTAGCGAGAACTGTTAGCGCTCGCGACCCCTGCTTGGCGTGCTCTGCTCGTGGTGGCACTGGTAAGAGCCGTTGTCATTTGGCCTTCGCCTGCCGTCATCATGGTCGGGGTTGAGTCTGCGGACCACCGTAGGCTTCGGGGTCGTCTGGGGCAGCAGCCCGTAGCGCTTGCACGAATCGCGAAGTGCACCGAGACGCGCCGCCTCGGAGTCGCTCCTCGCGCGCGAGATTGCTCTGTCCATCTCGGCGAGGCTCCTGATGTTGTTGCGCGACACGAAGCCGACCGCGCGGGCGAGCTCCCCAAGCTCACGAAGATCGCGGACCTCAATCGCGCCGTTCGCCAGCCTGACGATTCTCTCGGCGGCCTCGGGCGAGGCGCTCCGCATTGCCGTCCGCATCGCGGAGCTGACGCTGCTCCTCGTGTACGCGGAGCCCATCCTGGTGCCGGTGACCCTGCGAGTGGGCGTGTCGGCGAGCGAGTACACCCAGTCACCCTCGCGCGATCTCGAGGGCTCCGCGACGACCCCCATCCTCCCCAGCAGTGCCACGAAGTCACGCTCGGTACGTGCAGTCCCTCTCGCGACTGCGACCCTCTCGCGGATGTCGGCCACCCATGAGTACTCGCCCTTCGCCATGATCTCGCGCTCGGCCCTGCCGACCCGCCTCCTCTGCCAGGGGACCGACTCGTGGTCCGCGAGGGCGCTGAGGCCGTGCTCGGCCGACACGCGCTGCAGGGCGCGCTTGAGGGCCCTCGGGTCGGGGTCGCGCAGGCGCCCCCCGGTCTCGAGGTTGGTGTTGTTGACGACGACGTGGGCGTGAAGGACGTGCCCCTCGTTGTCGTCGTGGTA
>JAFUBJ010000457.1 GCA_017460265.1 Atopobiaceae bacterium
ATGTGTGCGGGGGAGCCTCTCTTTCTTGGTCAAAGACGAAGGTCTTTACTCGACAGCCTCGCCTTCGGTGTTGCGCACACCGACCTCTATGATGTCGCCAAACTCGCGGAATCTCCGTTCCGCAAGGGAGTCACAGATGATCGTCGCATCAGCGAACTCGGCAAACTTGATGAGCGAGACCGTCTTGAACTTGCTCGAGTCCGTGAGAATGTAGGGATGCTCGCAGCGTTGGATGGACGCCCGCTTGATGGCAGCCTCCCCGTATCCGGGTGTGGTGAAGCCATTTTCTGGGTCGGCGCCGTTGGTGCCCCAGAAGCCGATGGTAAAACGGTAGCGCTTCACCACCTCAAGTGTTTCCGGACCAACAAGCATCTCAGAAAGTTGGCTGCCCTCACCGCCGGGCACAATCACATGGCATCCTCTGGCCAGCAGCCGCTGCGCGAGGGGCAGGGAATTGGTGAAGAAGGTGGCTCGGGTCTCGCTGATGGCGTTGACCAGCTCGGCTGTGGTGCTCCCTCCGTCCACGAAGACGAAATCGTCAGGACCGATGAGCGTGGCCGCGTAGCTGCCGACGGCACGTTTCTCCTCTTCCATGAGACCCTTGCGGCTCTCGAGCGTGCGGTCGGCGGGCACGAATTCCATCGATGATGCTTTGGTCACGCCACCGTACACGCGCCTGACCAACCCCTCGCGATGCAGGATGGCGAGGTCACGCCGCACGGTGGAGTCCGAGGCGTCAAGCGCTTCCATGAGCTCGGGAACCGACATGGTGTCGTTGGCATTGACGAGACTGATGATTCGCTGGCGGCGCTCGGCACCAATCATGGCGGACCTCTTCTTATAGACTGACTTTGACTGACTTTGTTGTTTTTTTGCCATGATAGCGACTACTTTCATCAAATACAAGCAAACTTTGTCTAATTCTCTTGCTATTTGTCGGGCACTCAATCAGAATCAGTCAGAGTTTATCAGAGATAGGCAACGTGAGGCAGACATCGCCACGACAGACGGCAACGGATACGTCAGGGAAACCTTGTTTTCCAGAAAGGGTGAAATCACATGATCAAGCTTGTGCTCAGCGATATGGATGACACGCTGCTGCCCTTTGGACGTGACCATGTGTCAGCGCGTACGGTGGCGGCCATTCATGCCTGTCAGGAATGCGGCATCGACTTCGGTCCGGCTAGCGGGCGTGACTATGCTGAGCTGGCAAGCTTCTTCCAAGGTGATGTGGCGTGCTACAGCACCGGCGTCCTTGTCAATGGGCAGAAGGTGTATTACCAAGGCGAGCTCGTATTTCAGAAGCACCTCGATGCTGGAGCACTTTGCCGTGCAGCTTCGCTTGTTGCCCAGCGTGCGGACCATCTTCTGGTGGTCTACCGCGAAGACGGCTTTGGCGATTGGGTGGGCATGGACCGAGGGGCAATGGGCCCCATGTACGATCGAGCCTTCATCCACGGCGGGACACGTCACGTCACTCTGCCCGACTACCCTGTGACCAAGGCAGGTATCATGTGTCCAAAGGACCATGCCACCACGGTAGATCTCATAGCCGAGCTGCAAGAGTTGTGTCCCGAGTGCGACTTTGTCAATACCGTACCTGGCTGGCTAGACGTGGTGCCTCGTGGCTGGAGCAAGGTCAAGGGCATAGAGGTGCTGGCGGAGAAGCTGAAGCTTGCGACTGATGAGGTGTGCGTGTTCGGCGATGCGGAGAATGATCTCGCGATGCTTGCCTACACGGAGAACTCGTGTGCCGTGGGCAATGCGACAGACGCTGCGAAGGCGGCTGCGCGTTGGCACGTGGGAGCCTCGGCGGACGACGGCGTCGCAGTGGCACTTGAACACATCGCGCCTAGTGACCCCATCGGGGTGTGGGCACGGCGCTGAAGGGACACAGCAGGTAACGGCCGCCACTCGGATTGCTCCCGAGTGGCGGCCGTCATCCATAGGTGATGATCTGTACGGTCCGATGTGAGCGGCTATCCCACCTCATCCTTCGCGACGCCCATGTAGGCCAGCATGCCGTCGACGGCCACCTTGGTGGCAGCCACAGCGTGGACCACGGTGTTGGGGCCGGTGACCACGTCGCCTGCGGCAAAGACGCCCGGCACGGTGCACATGCCATGCTCGTCCACGATGAGCAGGCCGCGGTCGTCGCCTTCCAGGCCGTCGGTCGTGAGGATGAGCTTGTTCTTGGGCTTCTGGGAGACGGCGACGATCACGGTGTCGCAGGTCACCTGGTCGAGCTCCTCCTCGTAGCCTGTCACGCGGTCGTTCTCGTCGAAGATGGCCGTCTTGAAGACGGGGCCATGCTCGTTGATCTCGCAGATGGCCTTGCCCTGCACCAGCTCGGCGCCGTCGAGCAGGGCGTATTCCAGCTCGTCGGAGCTGGCCGAGATGTGCTTGCTGCGGGCGTAGAGCGTGACCTCGCTCGCACCCTGGCGGATGGCGGTGCGCGCCACGTCCATGGCGGTGTTGCCGGCCCCGATGACGGCCACGCGCTCGCCAATCTCGGCGGTCTCGGGGCTCATGAGGTAGTCCAGGCCAAAGAGGACGTTGCCGCCCGCCTCCCCCGAGACGCCCAGCGTCTGGGCGCGCCAGGTGCCCGTGCCCACGAAGACGCTGTCGTAGCCGTCGCGGAAGAGGTCGGGGATGGTGAGCGACGACCCGATGGCGGTGTTGTGCCGAATCCTGACCCCGAGGGCCTCCAGGATCTCCTGGTAGCGGTCGAGCACGCGCTTGGGCAGTCGGTACTCGGGGATGCCGTAGCGCATGACGCCGCCGAGGCGCGGGTTCTGGTCGAAGATTGTGACGGCCACGCCCATCTGCGCGAGCCGCATGGCCGCGACGATGCCGGCGGGCCCTCCGCCGATGACTGCCGCGCGCTTGCCGCAAGGCTCGGGCTTCTCGAAGCGGACGCGCTCGAGGTACGTGCTCGACACGTAGTTCTCGATGGCCGAGAAGTGGATGGGGGTACCCTTGCGGCCGCGCACGCAGTGGCCTTCGCACTGGGCACCGTGGTTGCAGACGAGCGAGCACACGGCGCTCATCGGGTTGTTCTGGAAGAGCACCGCCCCGGCATCGTCCATCCTGCGCTCGCGGAAGAGTTGGATTACCAGCGGGATTGCTGTCCCCACGGGGCAGCCCTGCTGGCAGAGGGGCCGCTTGCAGTTGAGGCAGCGCTCTGCCTCCTCGACGATGTGCAGTGCCATGGCATGCTCCTTTCTCGCGAGGAAGCGCCCTTCCTCATGCTCTCTTCGTGCGACGGACAGTTGGCTCAACACGTCGAAATAGCCCAAAATGGGTACAGACGCAGCGCTCAGAGCCGAAGGCCCTATCCTGCTTTGCATCTCAGAAAGAGCATAGCATCGAACGGCCGAAAACGGCTTCCTATTCGGTGCAGGTCCGGTTGGCTGCACGCGAAAGCAAAGTGCAACGAAGCGGCATGGGCATGGCAACGTAGCTGCTGAGCTGCAGCATGGCATCGGATGTACCTTGTGAGCGGCGGGGGATGCCGTTGCGGCCGATTGCCAGCGGGTGGTAGCAAATTCCAGCCAGCCGAACGCTTTGCAAGCAGATCACGAACCTCCCTTTCGAAGGCTGCGGACAGGGCTCTGTGCACCGATGGCAGGTGGTACTCTTACATCAAGACAAAACGTCACGGGCAGAAAGAGGACCCACCATGGCAGACCGCATCCTCAACATCGGCTTCATCGGCAACGGCAAGGGCGCCAACCGCTATCACATGCCCTTCTCGCTGGCACTGCCCGAGAAGTTCCGCATCAAGACCGTCTACGCGCGCGACGAGCTCTTCGTTGCCATAGGACTGGGCCGTGTCGATGAGGCGGTAACCTGCCTTAATTGCCTCGGAGACGCACTCCTCGGTCTCCGCGTTGCCGATCTGGAAAGACGCCATAGCCGAGCATGGGCATCTTGACGCCGTTGGAAAGGGTGGTGTACTGCATCGTGCGCTCCATTCTGCGGTGGCCTGATCGCTGATATCATCTTCCGTCAGCCCGCGAGCCCTGTCCAATGCCGCCATGTTGGCCTGCTATACGCTCGGTGCATAGGCTCCTAGGATCAGTGTCGCGCCGGAGCGTCGTCTCGTCCTTTGATTCTCACGCGCCGAGGCACGTGATCGGAAGGATGTAGACTCCCAGGTCCCTGTCGAAGCGGGCGTACTCCCCCGCCCCCACGACGACCGCGAGGAACTCCGGCCTGGGGTTGCGCGCCGCCGGGTTGGCGGCGACCTTGCGCGCCAGGCGGCTGAGCGACGCCGCGGCGGATCCGACCTGGTTCTCGCCGAGCTTCACCTCGAACGCGGCCCACCTGCCGTCGCGCATCTCGACGACCGCGTCCACCTCGAGCCCGTCGGAGTCGCGGTAGTAGTGGAGCGGGTCCGCGGTCGCGCCGGGCAGGGCCGACGCGTACACGGCGAGGTCGTGCATGCAGAGGGACTCGAACAGGATGCCGAAGAGCTGTCCGTCGGACACGAGGCGGCTGGGCGAGACCTGCAGGAGGGACGCCGCGAGCGAGGGGTCCGCGAAGTAGCGCTTGGGCTTGGTGCGCAGGCGGGTCTTCGAGCGGATTGGCGCGTCCCAGCTCGCCACCTGCTCGACGACGTAGAGGTCCTGCAGCGCCGCGATGTGCGCCGCCGCCTTGTTCGTCGCGGACTTGGAGTCCGCCTCTCCAAACCCGGCATCCGAGGCCACGGTGGAGAGCTTCGCCGCGGTTCCGAGGTTGCGGGCGAGCGAGAGCGCGACACGGCGCGACTCCTGGCCGCTCAGCCCCCTCCTCGGAATGCTCACGCTGAAGAGGGCGTCGAAGTACGCGTCGAGGTACTCGGAGCCCCGGGCGTCCCTTCCCGCGAGCGCGGGCCACCCGCCCTTGCAGACGACGTCCGCGAGCGGCGCGAGCGACTGCTGGACCAGCTGCGGCTCGAAGCGGCCCTCGAAGAGCCCGGCAAGGGAGATCGCCCCCGAGGAGAGCCCCATCTCGGCGAGCGTCATCGTCCTCATGCGGAGCTTGGCAATCCGCCCCGCGCCGCTGTGGTGGACCAGCTCCTTCCTCGGCTCGGACGAGCCCGTGAGGACGAACGAGCCGGGTCCGTTGCCCGACGCGTCGACCGCCGCGCGCACCTCGTCCCATATCGCCGGTACGTCCTGCCACTCGTCGATGACGTGAGGCCTGGCGCCCAGCAGCGCCGTGCCCGGGTCCGCCTCGGCGGCCGTCCGCGGCCCCGCGAGGCCTATGCGCGTGACGCTCTGGCCGAAGGCAAGCGACGTCCAGGTCTTCCCGCACCACATGGTCCCTGCGACCTCCACCGCCCCGAAGGTGGCGAGCATCCTCTCGAGCTGCCTGTCCGCGATCCGTGGGATGTATCCGTCCGGCCTGAGCTGTCCGTACACTATCGACACCTCCTGATGCTTTTTAGAGGATATTATGATTACCTTTTAGAGGATATTCAAGATACTATTTAGAGCATTTAACCAAGGATGGGCCGCTCGCCGATTCGCCGCTCCCTCAAGATAGGCGTCGCACTGTCAGCTGGACCGATTTTTGGGAATCGGCTGGACTGGGCATGAAAATAGCCGCTCTACCTGCGGCTGCATTACTTTCTTGGGTATTCTGCATTACCCAGATCAGGTTGGAGGGTCGCAGCCGCGATGGGCCACCTCTCAGCCGGCGTGCGCCAGCTCCCCTATCGAGTTGTTATTGTAG
>JAFUBJ010000458.1 GCA_017460265.1 Atopobiaceae bacterium
GGTGGAAGATGAGGTCGAACTCCTCGTCCTCAAAGGGCAGGCGCTTGGTCATGTCCGCGAGGACGATGCGGATGTCGTAGCCCTCGCGTTCTGCCACCAGTCGCTCGCTCTCCAGCTGAAGCGGGGAGTAGTCGAGCACCGTGCAGATGGCGCCTGCTGCCGCAAAGATGGGCATCTGCTGGCCACCGCCGCTTGCAAGGCCCAAGACGCGCTTCCCGTGGAGGTTGCCAAACCACTCACGCGGCACCGGCTTGGTGGGCGTGAGCAGCACCTCCCAGTTGCCAACAAGTGCCTGCTCATAGGCCTCGTGAGAGATGGGCTTGCCCCATTCCCAGCCCTCGCGGATCCAGCGGTCGATGGTCTCGGCGTTGATGTCTTGGTACGACGTAGCGGCCATGGCGGGTCTCCCTTCGAAGCGTCCCTCTCATGGTACTACGCTGCGTTCTTTTTCGAGGACTCCCCATTGGAGACAGCCTCCAAATGAGGAGCAGCTTTGCTATCATCGCGGTAGCAAAAAGTTAGAGGAGGCTTACTCATGATATCCGCTCGTAAGGCGTTCTTCATCGTGGCTGGGCTCATTTGTCTCGCTGCTGGCACCATAGGCATCTTCCTGCCCATTCTTCCCACCGTGCCGCTCTAACTGCTCGCGGGCATCTGCCTAGCCAACGGCAGCGACCGCCTCTCCGCGTGGTTTGAGTCCACGAGCTTTTACGCCGAGCACGTTGCCCCCATCAAGGCGGGGGAGGGTATGACCATGCGCGCAAAGCTCACCTCGTTCATCACCATCTGTGTGCTCTTGGGCTTTGGGTTCTACATGATGCGTAACACTCCCGCCAAGTGGATCCTTGTGGCGGTGGTCGTGTTCCACGCGTGGCTCTTCTTCGTACACCTTCCCACGCGAGAGGCTTGAAAGCATGGCTCGGCAGCTCACCCCAGAGCAGGTGGAGGCAAAACGAGCCCGTGAGCAGGCAGTTGTTGGCGAGATGATAGCCCTGTACTGCCATGGGAACCACGGTTCCGCTCGTGGCGAGCTCTGCTCTGAGTGCGCTGAGCTTGCGCAGTATGCTCAGTAGCGCACCGCCCGATGCCCCTTCATGGCACCCAAGACGTTCTGCTCGCAATGCAAGGTGCACTGCTACGCGCCCGAGATGCGCGAAAGGATTCGGCAGGTTATGCGTTACGCCGGTCCGCGGCTCATGCTCTCTCATCCCGTGATGACAGTCCATCACGGTATCGACACGCTGGGCGCGAAGCTCCGCGCGTAGTTACGTAGTTGAGTGCCGGTGCTGGGACGACCAGGACGGAGGCTTCTGTCCGAGGCGGTTGGCTTCTGCCCGGGACCGCCGGCGTTCGCGAAAAGAGGCGCATGCTGGCGGTTGGAACCCATCCCGAACCACCAGCGTTCGCGAAAAGAGGCGCAGGCTGGCGGTTGGAGCTCGTCCCGAACCGCCAGCGTTCGCAAAAAGAGGCAAAGCCTGGCGGTTGGCGCCCGCCCGGAACCGCCAGCTATCACGAAATACGGCGCATGCTGGCGGTCCCACAAACAAAACCCGGCGCAGCGCCATCAACGCGGAGGCAGTCACCTTTACTTGCGTAAGCCAGTGCCAATCAGGCCAGCCATTACCCAATGTCAGATAAACATGTGAGAGCTGGGCGGCAGCAACGCTATCTCTCGGCGGCGCCCTTGACTCATTTTTATTCGCATGCCTCCATACAGCTCGTCACAGTCTGCCTCAGCCATGGCTCCTAACCAAGCTATTGATCGCGATGAGGGAGCCGTGCAAACAACAATAAGTTAGCGTAGACTAACTCAACGACACTGACGCTTCTTATCTGAAAGGAGCAACGCATGGCTCAAAAGAAGCAATCGACCGTCTCAGCACTGCTGGAGTTTGCGGGCGAGCGGCGTGGCCTGCTCGTTGCTGGCTGCATACTCTCGGCGGTGGCCATGGTCATCACGATGGTGCCTTACGTGTGCATCTGGCTTGTGGTGCGCGACCTCATTGCCGTGGCACCAAACTGGTCTCAGGCGACGGGCGCGGTGAGGTATGGCTGGCTGGCCTTTTTCTTCTCGGTCCTCGGCATCGCGGTGTACTTTGGCGCGCTCATGTGCACCCACCTCGCGGCGTTCCGCACCGCCACCAACATCCGCAAGCGCTGCATGGCTCACCTCGCCAAGGCGCCCCTCGGCTACTTTGACACGCACGCCTCGGGCCTTCTCAGGCGTCGGATCGACGGCGCCGCGGCGCAGACCGAGACGCTGCTTGCGCACAACCTGGCAGACATCACGGGCACCGTTGCCATGTTCGTCACGCTGCTGGTGCTGCTCTTCGTCTTCGACTGGCGTATGGGAGCGTCGTGCCTCCTGGCTGCCGTTGTCTCGTTTGGGGCGCTCTTCGCGATGATGGGCGGCAAGAACGCCAACCTCATGGCCGAGTACTACGACGCGCTTGACGTTGCGAGCAAGGCTGGCACCGAGTACGTGCGCGGCATCCCAGTGGTGAAGGTCTTTCAGCAGACGGTCTACTCGTTCCGTGCGTTCAAGGCGGCCATCGACGCCTACTCGGAGAAGGCCTCCTACTATCAGGGCACCGTGTGCAAGACGCCGCAGTCCGTAAACCTCACGGTGACTGAGGGCGCCTTCATCTTCCTGGTGCCGGTGGTGCTGCTCATTGCCCCGGGCGCGTATGCTGCGGGGGACGCGGCATTCAGCACCTTCGTCACCAACTTTGCCTTCTACGCCATTTTCTCCGCGGTGCTCTCCACCGCCCTCGCCAAGATCATGTTTGCTGCGGGCGGCCTTACCCAGGCCGGCGACGCGCTCAAGCGCATCAACGAGGTGCTGGATGCGCCTGTCCTTCCTGTGACCGATCGTCCGCAGGAGCCGCAAGACGCCTCCGTGACCTTTGAGAACGTGACCTTCACCTACGAAGGAGCCGAGCTTCCCGCGCTTGACGGTGTCAGCTTTACCGTTGCGCAGGGCCAGACCGTGGCCTTGGTGGGACCCTCGGGCGGCGGCAAGACCACGGCAGCCAGCCTCATCCCACGCTTCTGGGATGTGGACGAGGGCGCCGTGCGCGTGGGCGGTGTTGACGTGCGCGACATGGACCCGCACGTGCTCATGGACTGCGTGGCCTTCGTGTTCCAGAACACGCGCCTCTTCTCCACCTCCATCCTGGAGAACGTGCGCGCCGCCCGTCCCGAGGCAACGCGCGAGCAAGTACTTGAGGCGCTCAAGGCGGCCCAGGGCGACGACAGCCTGGCCGAGCTTCCGCTGGGCGTTGACACCGTCATAGGAAGCCCGGGCAC
>JAFUBJ010000459.1 GCA_017460265.1 Atopobiaceae bacterium
AAGAAGAGCGGCACGATCATGCGAGCAAGGTCGCGGTTAGAGAAGGGGTCTCGATCCATACGTTTGAAACTCCCATTCCAAGGTTGTTGTCCCCCTGGAGTATGGGAGCTTCAAAGCCATATCACAAATGCGCAGTTTTACTTTCTGTCATGCCTTGACGGCATGGTTTTTAGGATTGCACCCAAACCTAGTGCTCAAAGTGAGCGGCGACCTTCTCCAGCGTCTCGATGATGGGCAGGTGCTGCGGGCACATGCTCTCACACTGGCCGCAACCAATGCATTCGCTTGCAAGGCCAAATTCCTGGTTAAGCTTCTCGTAGTTGGTGAAGTTGATGGTCCATCCCTTCTCGGCAAGGTTCTCGCGCATGTCCTCGTTATACAGCGAGAAGTACTCAGGGATGCAGATGTGCATGGGGCAGCCATCCGTGCAGTAATGGCACGCCGTGCAGGCAATGGCTGTCTGGCCATTGATGATGTCGGCTACCTTGAAGCAGGCGGCACGCTCCTCGTCGGTAAGGGGCTTGAAATCGTCCATGTACGAGAGGTTGTCCTCCATCTGAGCCAAGTTGCTCATGCCCGAAAGCACACACATCACGTTGGGAAGGCTCGCCACAAAGCGGATGGCCCAGCTTGCGACGGACAGGTCGGGCTCCATGCCCTTCAATAGCTCCTCTGCCTGCTTCGGCACGTTTGCCAGGGTGCCACCCTTAATGGGCTCCATGACCACGACGGGCTTGCCGTGGCGCTCGGCAACCTCGGAGCAGGCTCGGCTCTGGATCCACTCGCTCTCCCAGTCGAGGTAGTTGATCTGCAACTGCACGAACTCCATCTCGGGGTGCTTGGTCAGAATCTCATCCAGAAGCTCGGGGTTGTCGTGATACGAGAAACCCGCATGCTTGACGAGGCCAGCAGCCTTCTTGTCGAGCAGCCACTGGAAGCAGTCGAACTTCTCGTAGTGCGGATAGCTGCTCGCCTCGATGCCATGCAGCAGGTAGTAGTCAAAGTAGCCCGCACCGGTCTTCTCGAGCTGCTGGTTAAAGACCTCGTCGCGGCCCTCAAGGCTGTTGAAGAAGCCGTTGTGGAGCTTGGTCGCCAGCGTGAAGCTCTCGCGCGGATAGCGGTCTACCAGCGCTTCCTTGGCAACGCGCTCGCTGGCGAAGCCGTTGTACATCCATGCTGTGTCAAAGTAGGTGAATCCCTTGGCCATGAACAGGTCGACCATCTGCTTGACCTGCTCGACGTCCACGGAGGCGCCGTCGTTTGGGTCGAGCTGTGGCATGCGCATGAGGCCAAATCCGAGCTTCTTGGCAGGCTTGAATTCCATGTCTGTCTTCCTCTCCTTGTAAACAAATCCCCATTCGGAGTGTATCGCGCAGTCACATGGCATGACAAATACTCATTTTGAATGGTCGGTCATGCCTGAACCTCATGGATGGCTTCCTTACTCCACGGCGCCACACGCCTCGCGCATCGCACGCAGAAACGCCTCGCACGCCCGAGACAGCGGCTGGTAGCGCTTCCACACCAGATAGGAAGAGACGCGTTCCATGCCCTCAAAGGGAACGAAGGCAAAGGGCGTTCCCTCACCCGTCGCGACGATGCCGTCAAAGCATACGGCAATTCCCAAGCCTTGCTCGACCAGCAGAGAGGCGTTGTAGAGCAGCGTATAGGTCGCCACCACGTTAAAGTCCGTCTCGCCAAAGAACGTGATGGTGGGGTCGTCCTGCGATGCAACGTTCGAGCTCTGGCCGCTCGCAATGATGCGCTCGCCACGAAGCTCGTCAAGCGTGATGGAATCCCGCAGTGCCAGGGGGTCATCGGCTCGGACGAGCATGCCCCACGTGTCTTCCCAAGGAAGCTTCATCGAGTCATAGCGCGTGGGCGGCTCCTCGCCAAAGACGACGCCAAAGTCGAGCAAGCCCTTGTCAACGCGCTCCACCACGTCGTCCCTGTTGCCCGAATGCAGGCGCAGATGAATGTCTGGGTGCCTTTCCGACAGCTGCGCTGCGACCTTGGCCACAGACTCTATGGCGCGGGACTCCCCACTGCCGATCCACACGTCCCCCTCAACGTCTGCCTCGGGAGAACGAATCTCGAGCTCCGCGCGGTCGGCAAGCATGACGATCTCTTCGGCGCGCTTGCGCAGGAGCATGCCCGCATCAGTCAGGGTCACCCCACGGCTTTCGCGGACGAGCAGCTCGCAGCCCAGCTCTCGCTCGAGCTCGAGCAGCTGCCGGGAGAGAGCGGGCTGCGTAATGTGCAGCGAGCGTGCCGCGCGCGTCACATTGCCTTCGCGAGCCACCGCCAAAAACGAACGTAGGGTCCTGAGCTCCATGCAGACCTCCTTACGCAGTTGCTATGCACTTCCGTTATCTTAACTCATATTCAATAGGCATTTGTTATGAGTAGGCGAACGTCGTATCGTAAG
>JAFUBJ010000460.1 GCA_017460265.1 Atopobiaceae bacterium
CCCGGGCAACACCCCCGTCATCATCGACGACACGGCCGACATCCGCATGGCCGTCAACTCCATCATCCACTCCAAGACCTTCGACAACGGCATGATCTGCGCCTCCGAGCAGTCTGTGACCGTCGTGGGCGAGGAGGCCTACTCCGCCGCCAAGGCTGAGTTCGAGCGTCGCGGCTGCGACGTCGGGCAGGGCGAGGAGCTGGACCGCGTCCGCAAGACCGTGATCCGCCACGGCGCCGTTATCGCCTAGATCGTGGGCCAGAGCGCCTACACCATCGCCCAGATTGCCGGCGTCGAGGTGCCCAAGTCCACCAAGATCCTCATCGGCGAGGTCGAGAGCGTCGACCCGTCCGAGGAGATGGCCCACGAGAAGCTCTCGCCGGTCCTGGGCATGTACAAGGCCGTCGACTTCGACGACGCCATCGCCAAGGCCGAGCGCCTGGTGGCGGACGGCGGCTATGGCCACACCAGCTCGCTCTACATCGACACGCGCGAGACCGAGAAGATGGCCAAGCACGCCGAGGCCATGAAGACCTGCCGCATCCTCGTCAACACCCCGTCGAGCCAGGGCGGCATCGGCGACCTGTACAACTTCAAGCTCGCGCCGTCGCTGACGCTGGGCTGCGGCAGCTGGGGCGGCAACTCCGTCAGCGGCAACGTCGGCCCCATGCACCTGCTCAACATCAAGACGGTCGCAGAGAGGCGAGAGAACATGCTGTGGTTCCGCACCCCCGAGAAGGTCTACTTCAAGAAGGGCTGCATGCCCGTCGCCCTCGACGAGCTGGGCACCGTCATGGGCAAGAAGCGTGCCTTCATCGTCACTGACTCGTTCCTGTACAAGAGCGGCTTCACCAAGCAGATCGAGGCCAAGCTCGACGAGATGGGCATTGCCCACGCCTGCTTCTACGACGTGGCCCCCGACCCCACGCTGCAGTGCGCCCAGGAGGGCGTGAAGCAGCTGAGCTCCTTCGAGCCCGACACCATCATTGCCGTGGGCGGTGGCTCGGCCATGGACGCCGCCAAGATCATGTGGCTCATGTATGAGCACCCCGAGGCCAAGTTCGAGGACATGGCCATGGACTTCATGGACATCCGCAAGCGCGTCTACACCTATCCCACGATGGGCGAGAAGTGCTACTTCGTGGCCATCCCGACGAGTTCCGGCACCGGCTCCGAGGTCACGCCGTTTGCCATCATCACCGACGCCGAGAGCGGCATCAAGTGGCCGCTGGCCGACTACCAGCTGCTGCCGAACATGGCCATCGTCGACACCGACAACATGATGAGCCAGCCCAAGGGCCTCACTTCCGCCTCGGGCGTGGACGTGCTCACGCATGCCCTCGAGGCCTACGTCTCAATCATGGCGAGCGACTACACTGACGGCATTGCGCTGCGCGCCGGCGAGCTTGTGTTCAAGTACCTTGCCCGCGCCTATGACAACCCCGACGACGTCGAGGCCCGCGACCACATGGCCAACGCCTCCTGCCTCGCCGGCATGGCCTTTGCCAACGCCTTCCTGGGCGTCAACCACTCCATGGCGCACAAGCTGGGCGCCTTCCACCACATCCCGCACGGCTGGGCAAACGCGGTCATCCTCACGCGCGTCATGCGCTACAACGCCGCCGAGCGCCCGACCAAGATGGGCTCCTTCAGCCAGTACCAGTACCCGCATGCCAAGGCGCGCTACGCCGAGTTTGGCCGTGCCTGCGGATTCACCGGCGCCAACGACGACGAGGTCTTCGAGAACTTCATCGCGGGCATCGAGGAGCTCAAGGCCCACGTGGGCGTCAAGCCGACCATCAAGGACTTTGGCGTGGACGAGCAGTACTTCCTCGACACCCTCGACGAGATGAGCGAGCAGGCCTTCAACGACCAGTGCACGGGAGCCAACCCGCGCTACCCGCTCGTGTCCGAGATCCGCGAGCTCTACCTGGACGCCTACTACGACCGCGAGCCGAGCTCCTACGAGGACTAGCCTTACCCGCGACAACCACCGACCACAGGGAGGAGTTCCCATGATCATCTCCGAGAACGCTGTCGTCATCAAGCAGCGTGCCAACAAGGTCGTCTATCGCGACGGCGACCGCATCATCAAGGTGTTCAACGACGTGAAGCCCGCGTCCGACGTCTTCAACGAGGCGCTCAACACCGCGCGCGTGGCCGAGGCGGGCATCCGCGTGTCCGAGCCGCTCGAGGTGAGCCAGGTCGAGAACGGCGACCATGCCGGCAGCTGGGCGCTTGCCAACCGCTACGTGCCGGGCAAGAGCCTCTATTCCGCCTGGATGGACAACCCCGACGGCTTTGACGGCTACCTGGGCCAGCTCATTGGCCTTCAGCTTGAGGTGCAGGGCTTCCGCGCGCCGCTGCTCAACCGTCAGAAGGACAAGCTCAACCGCATGATCTCCAACACGCGCGGCATCATCGACGCCACCACGCGCTACGACCTGCACATCCGCGTCGAGGGCATGCAGGAGGACGAGAGCGTCTGCCACGGCGACCTCATTCCCTCCAACGTCATCGTGGGCGACGACGGCCAGCTCTACCTCTGCGACTGGGCGCACGTGACCGCCGGCCTACCCGAGGTCGACGCCGCAATGACCTACCTGCTCTTCTCGATCAAGCATCCCGACAACGCCGAGCTGTACCTCAAGCGCTACTGCGAGCGTGCCGACGTCGCCCGCCAGGCCATCCTGCGCTGGATGCCGGTCATCGCCGCGGCCGAGCTTTCGCGCGGGCGCAAGCGCAACGAGGAGTTCCTCAAGAGCTGGGTTGACGTTTACGGAGGCGAATAGGCGGCTCGCCAAGGTTGGTTTAAGCTTCTGTTAAGCTAGGTACACGGTCTGTTACATAAGCCAGGAGGGAGCTCCCATGGATACCAAGCCCAGTCTTGTGAAGCGCGTCATGATTGGCGTGGCTGCTGCCGCACTTGCCGTGAGCGTGTGTGCGTGCAGCGCCGGCCCGAAGGAGGAGGACAACGTCCGCTCGATGGTTGACGCCACGATGGCGATCTTCAAGAACCCCACGAGCGAGAACATCTCTGACTACATCGACGACGAGACGGCCAGCGCGCTTGACGCGTACGGCATCGA
>JAFUBJ010000461.1 GCA_017460265.1 Atopobiaceae bacterium
CAATGCAAGCGAGAATTTTGATACCGGGCACATGACGTACATAACCCCACGTCACAGCCCGTGAAACTCTGCACGCGCTAGCGACACTCGCATGGCGACAGCAAAAATGCCCGCCCCACGCAATAGAGCGCGAGGCGGGCCTTGTGGTGCCTTTGGCCTATCTGGCTGGCTGCAGGGAAACCTTATGCCTGGGCGGCAGGCAGGATCTCGCCGCAGACGTTCCAGCAGACGTAGTAGGTGCCGGCATACGGAGCGACGACGTACTGGTCGGCGTACTGCTCCTTGACGCGAGCCATCTCGTTGGTCGGGATCTCGTCGATGAAGTGCCAGTCGCCCTTCTCCCAGTTGGCGAGGTTGGTGTTGCTGTCGTCAGACAGGAACCACTTGATCTCGTTCATGGAGACGTTGGCGGCATCCCAGTAGTCCTCGCGCTTCGTGAGGGTGATCACGGAGTTGTGAGCCCAGTCGGTGATGCTGTAGGGGCCGTTGCAGATGTAGGTCGAAGGATCGGTTGCCCAGCTCTCGTTGGACACGACGTCCTCGCGCACGGGGTAGAACACGGGGAAGGCCATGAGCTCGTCCCAGTAGGCGATGAGATTGGTCGTGGTGACTTCGAGGGTCTTGTCGTCAAGAGCGGTCACGGCAAGCTCGTTGGGGTAACCAACGACGACGGAGTACATCTCGCCGTAGTCAGCACCGAGCTCCTCGGAGGCAGCGCGCTTCCAAGCAAACTCGAAGTCCTTGGCGGTCAGAGGCTGGCCGTCGGACCAAGTCAGGCCGTCACGCAGGGTGTAGGTGTAGGTGACGGTGCCGTCGTCGTTGACGACGCCCTCGACCATCTCCTGAGCGCAAGCCGGCTCGATGGAGTACTTGCCGTCGCCCTCGTTCTTCCAGCGGGCAAGGCCCTCGAAGGTGTGGACCAGGGTGGTCGCACCGTCAACGGCAGAGTTCAGCGCGGGGTCGAGCGTGTCGGGCTCGGAGCCGTAGGTGACGGAGATGGAGTCGCCAGCGCCGCCGACCGTGGTCTTGTCAAAGTGGCTGAAGCCCAGCGGGGTCACGTAGAAGCCCTCGACGTCCTTGTTCAGGAGGTAGGGGTTGGTATAGTAGTACAGCGGGCAAAGGGCGCCGGTGGACATGATGAAGTCCTCGGCAAGGTGCATGAGCTGGAAGCGCTTGGTCTGGTCGGACTCCTTGTTGATGGTGTCGATCAGCACGTCGTAGGTCTCGGCCCAGGTGCCCTTCTCGACCTTGGTCTCATAGCCAAGGCCGGTGAGGTCGAGGTCGTAAGCGGCGATGGTGGCGTGGTCGCCCTTGCCGAACTGGGCGTCGTTGTTGCCGGAGCCGCTGGTCCACATGTCGAGCATGCAGATCGGGTCGGTGTAGTCCATGATCCAGCCGTTACGGGCGATGGAGTAGTCGCCGGCCTTACGGGTGTTCAGGAAGGTTGCCCACTCCTGGTTCTCGAGGGACATGTCGATGCCGACCTGGGCGAGAGCGGACTGGAGGTACTCACCAATGGCCTTGTGGCTCTCGTTGGTGTTGTAGAGGTAGGTCATCGACGGGAAGTTGGTGAACTTGCCGGTGCCCTCGTCAACCTCGTAGTACTTCTTCAGGGTCTCGACCGCAGAGGCAAAGTTGGCGGCAAGGGCGTCCTGGCCGGCGTCATAGTAGCCGGTGCCGTTGCCACGGCCAGCGTTCTGCATGAAGTCGGAGCCGTCGGGCTCGCCGACGCCCTGGCACACGAAGGTGCTCGCAGGAATCTGGTCAGCCTGGGCGATGTCGACGCAGATGTGGGTGCGGTCGAACAGCAGGCCGATGGCGTTACGGATCTCGGAGCGAGCGGCCTCGGCCTCGGCGGAGGTGTCGAGAGCTGCCGCTGCGGACGTGGCAGCCGCGTCAGCGCCGCCGTTGTCGCTGCTACCGCCACCGCAGCCCACGAGGACCATGGCGCCACCTGCGACGCCGAGAGCGCCGAGGAAGCTGCGACGAGAAAGATTGGACATACTGTCTCTCCCTTCAAAAACCTGTACAGAAAAACACAAGACGGTATCGAATGGTAGCACTTGCAGACGAGATG
>JAFUBJ010000462.1 GCA_017460265.1 Atopobiaceae bacterium
AAGCGAGACGACCAGCCAACCACGAGCACCGAACCGCGGCTGAACTTATCCACGGCGTTGGAAGGCTGCGGCATCACGCCCAGATAGTCCGCAAGCTCCGCGCGCCAGGCAACGGGATCGGCCTCAACAAGGAGCCTTTCGGTCTGCTCTGCCAGCGGGGCCACGACGATCGAGCCGCAGGCGTCACGGCCTTGGTCGGTGATGAGGCCAGGCTTGAGTGAAAGCATGGTGACCGTCACGTCGGCAATGACGCAGTCGCCGTCGGCATGGCCCGTCTGGGCGGAGAGGCCACTGGGCACGTCGACCGACACCACACGCGCTCCCGAGGCGTTCAGGCACTCGATCCAGATGTCAAACGGTGCCCGCGGCTCTCCATGGAAACCCGTTCCGAAAATGGCGTCAAGAGCGATGTCCGTATGCTCAAGCAGCTCCTCGAGCTCTTGACGAGGCGGCGCGATAATGACTTCGACACCGGCCTCGACCGCACTTTGAGCCACGACACGGGCGAGGTCGCTCTTGATGTCGTCTGGTTCGACGGCACTCACGACACGCACGACAATGCCGCGGGCCTTAAGAGACTCCGCCGCAACCCAACCATCCCCGCCGTTGTTGCCATGGCCCGCAAGAATCGTCACCTGGCGCACGTCGCCCATGTGAAGGACCTCTTGCGCGGCGGCGTTACCTGCACGATGCATCAACTCGGAAATGCTCACGCCAACTTCCGTCAGGCGGTCTTCGACCAGTCGGACGTCCTCAATGTTCAAAACTGGCTGCATGCCATCACGCTCCCACTGCAAAGGCCAAAGGCCCGCAATGTCACATCTTGTCAAAGAGCGACAGCTGCTGCCGCTCAAGTTCGTCAATCACCGTACGCGCCGCCTTGAACGACGCGAGAAGCTCCTGCGCGGGGTCGGGACGATCCTCGACTTTGGGGCGAGACTCCTCCGTCACGGCAACCGCGTTTGCCACCGCAACCTCCTGCGGACGCGAAAGCGACAGGGCTATCTCCTGCACGCCCTTCTCGGCAGCGATCTCCTTAGCCCTTCCCGTAAGGATGGCAAGGGGTCGACCAGACTCGTCGTTTATTACCGACACGTCCTTCACGCCAATTCCTTCAGAAAAGCCCGTGCCCAGAGCCTTGAGCACCGCCTCGCGCGCGGCAAAGCGGGCTGCGTAATGCTCGGCAGGCCGCGCAAAGGAGTCGCAATACGCACGCTCTTCGTCCGTAAAGACGCGACGCAAAAACGAGGGCCTTCTCTTGATCACGCGCTCCATGCGCGCAATCTCGAGCATGTCGACGCCAACACCTGCTGCCATGAGCTACCCCAGACGACCGCTTAGGCCTTGAACGGCTCGAGGGCAGCAAGGACGATGTCGTCTGCCTGGCGGCAAAGCTCGTCGCTCGGGGCCTCGGCAAGCACACGCACCAGCGGCTCGGTACCACTCGCGCGCACGAGGACGCGACCGTTGCCGGCAAGGAACTCGCTGGCCTTTTCGACGGCAGCCTTGACCTCGGGCGACGTCATGGCGGCGTCGCGGTCGGTCACGCGGACATTGACCAGAAGCTGCGGATAGAGCTTCACGGGACGCACGAGCGTGGAGAGGCTCTCCTTCTGAGCGCGGATTGCCTCCATGATGCGCAGTGACGTCATGATACCGTCGCCGGTGTTCTCGATGTCGCCAAAGATGATGTGGCCGCTCTGCTCGCCGCCCAGGCTGTAGCCCTTCTCGCGCATGCAGGCGTACACGTACTTGTCGCCCACGGCGGTGTCCTCGTGGTTGATGCCAATCTCCTCGAGCGCCTTGAAGAAGCCGAAGTTGCTCATGACGGTGGGCACGACAGTGGACTTGGCCAGGCCGCCGTGCTGGTTGAGATAGCGACCGCAAACATACATGATGAGGTCTCCGTCGACCACATGGCCCTTCTCGTCAACCGCGATGCAGCGGTCGGCGTCACCGTCGTAGGCAAAGCCCACATCCAGGTGGTTGCGCAGCACGTAGCTCTGCATCTCCTCAATGTGCGTGGAGCCGCAGTTGACGTTGATGTTAAAGCCACTCGGCGTGTTGTTAAAGACGTAGACGTCTGCACCAAGGGCATCGAAAACGGGCTTGGCAACGCTGGAGGCGGCACCGTTGGCGCAGTCCAGGCCCACCTTCACGCCCTGGAGGCTGAAGTTTGCGCTCGCAATGAGGTGCGCGATGTAGCGGTTGCGGCCCTGCATGAAGTCGATGGTCTGTCCAATGGCGTCATCGATGGCAAGCGGCACGTCAAACTCGCCGTCGATGTAGGCCTCGACCTCTTCCAGGACCTCGTCGTCCATCTTCTCGCCGTTGTGGTTGACCAGCTTGATGCCGTTGTCGGTAAAGGGGTTGTGGCTTGCGGTGATCATGATGCCGCAGTCAAAGGCACCTTCCGCCGTGACGTAGCTCACGCCAGGCGTGGGGATGACATGGAGCATGTAAGCGTCGGCACCACTTGCCACCAAGCCTGCCACCAGAGCCGACTCAAACATGTAGCTCGAGCGACGCGTGTCCTTGCCAATGACGACGCGGGCCTTCTTGCCAGCGCGGGCACCATAGTGCCAGCCCACGAACCGCCCAATTTTGAATGCGTGGTCGACGTTAAGGCCCTCGTTGGCCTTGCCGCGGAAGCCGTCAGTCCCGAAATACTTCATTTTTGCTCCCCTTTTCGGAATCGTCGCAAGATACAGACGTAACTGATTCTAGCAGCACTGAAAGCAAGTGGCGGGATGCGTGCCCGCCACCATCTACTGTTTACTTGCATAGTCTTGGATGCCGGCAGACTCAACAAGCCTGCTGCGCTGCGCCTCAAGGTCTCTCACCTTGGCTTGCGCCTTGTGCATCTCTTCCAAGATGACGTCTTTCTCGCGAGACGTATACACCGGTACCTTGGAGGCGGGATTTGAGCTAATCACCAGCCAGAAGACCCCAAGCAGTATCGCTCCGTCCACGAACCCCATAAACGTCTCGGCATCAGGAACGATTACCTCAATGAGCTGGAATACCTTGAGGGGGAAAGCAATGAGGATGGCGGTGACGATCTCTATCAGCCACCAGACTACCGTTCCCACAAGACTCAGCGGCCCCTCTCCTCCGCCGAGCCCCACCAACGTGGCGCGCAGCGTCTCGAGCAGGGCGTCAAACTGCTCGATGGTCCACCAGCCGAACAATCTGCCCATGTTTATGATGAGCGAGCTGAACAGCAAGGTGGCAACCAGAAGAATGGCCAGAAAGCCGAGCCAGGCTCCAGGCGTCGACGGCTCGAGCTGCTTCTTCTCGACCATCATTTCCTTGCAGACCTCGACGCGAGCCTCTTCTTTTTCGATGTCTGCGGTCAGACTGTCATAGCGCTCTATGGCCTTCATCTGTGCAGGGGTCACGCTTTCCTCCTCAAGAGACGTCGTGTAGCGTCAAGGAACAAGCATAACGTATGGAATCATGACCCAATACAGACTCGCCGCACGAAAAAGGCCCGCCGGAAAACCGACGGGCCAACAATGCCGTGAAAGAAGCCTTAGCGCTTGGAGAACTGCGGACGCTTGCGGGCCTTCTTCAGACCGTACTTCTTACGCTCGACGGCGCGGGAGTCACGGGTGAGGTAGCCGGCCTTCTTCAGCTCGGCACGATACTCGCCAGCTTCAAGAAGGGCGCGAGCGATGCCCAGGCGAAGGGCACCAGCCTGGCCGGTGATGCCGCCGCCATCCATGTTGGCGAAGACATCAAAGCGGTCTGCGGTCTCGGTCAGGACAAGCGGGGCAACCGCGTTGTCGACGAGCTGCTGACGACCAAAGTAGTCCTTGGCGTCGCGGCCATTAACGGTGATCTTGCCGGTACCGGGGACAAGACGGACGCGGGCGACGGCCTCCTTGCGACGGCCAGTACCCATGTAAACTGCGGTGTTATCAGCCATCGGTTACGCCTCCAGATCGATCTTGACGGGGTTCTGGGCCTGGTGCGGATGCTCGGGGCCAGCGTAGACCTTGAGCTTCATGCCCTGCTTGCGGCCGAGCGTGGTCTTGGGGAGCATGCCCTTGATGGCGTGCTCGACAACCCACTCGGGCTTGCGGGCCATGGCGTCCTTGTAGGACTCGGTCTTGAGGCCGCCCAGGTATCCGGAGTAACGCCAGTAGGACTTGTGGTCCGCCTTGACGCCGGTCAGAACGACCTTGTCAGCATTGATGATGACCACGAAGTCGCCGGTGTCGGCGTTGGGGGTGAACTGGGGCTTGTCCTTACCACGCAGAATCATGGCTGCGCGAGTGGCAAGACGACCGAGGGTGGCACCCTCAGCGTCGATGAGCACCCACTTGCGCTCGACCTCGCCCTGCTTGGCGTAATGAGTCGACTTAGTCACTTGACTCCTCCATACGTACGATGTGCTGCGGCGGCTTCTGGACAAACCTCCGCGTGCTTGTTCTTGTCAGAGATTACGGGGCTCTGCAAAAGAAGCCTTAAAAGTATACAGCGAGTCTTTCTCCGCTGAAGGCACACTTTATCTCCACACAAGCCGTCCACAGAGCTATTGACCGCACGTCCCGCCGCTGACGCCCGACGTTCGATTCCCGCTCGCAAGCGGGTATACACTTTTTGATACGAAAAAGGAGGCGGCAATGTCAGAAAACGCACTGGTGCTTGAGGGCGGCGGATTCCGCGGGATGTTTACGGCGGGCGTCCTCGACGTCTTTATGGAGCAGGGTATCTGGGACTTCTCGAGCGTTTGGGGCGTATCGGCCGGCGCCATCGCCGCCACCAGCTACAAGAGCCACCAGATCGGGCGCAGCATGCGCATCATGCTCGCGTTTCGCGATGACCGCCGCTTCATGTCGCTGTGGTCATTTGCGCGAACGGGAGACATTGCCGGCAGCGATTTTATGTACAACGAGGTGCAGAGCCGCCTCGATCCCGTTGACGTGCCCACGTTTGGGGCGAACCCCCTGCGCATGTATGCCGTCGCGACCGACGTTGTGTATGGCGCCCCGGCATATCTGCCCTGCACCACCCTTCCCGATGATGTGAAGAAGGTGCAGGCGTCTGCGTCGCTTCCGCCCGTCTCACGCCTGGTTGAGATCGACGGCCACCATTACCTGGATGGCGGCACCTCGGATTCCATCCCCTTTGAGGTTGCGCTCGGTTTGGAGGGCGCCCCTCGCGTAGAGGGTCATGAGCCCGCACGCAAGGCGGTGGCCATACTCACCAAGGACCGCGCCTACAACAAGTCGCTGAGCCCGCTTACCTACGAATACATTGCTCTGCGCTCACACCGCTACGATGGCTTTCCCCTCTACGAGGGCCTTCTCCAGAGCCGTCCCGACCGCTACAACGATCAGCGCCAGCGCCTGTTTGAGCTTGAGGCGCAGCCGAACGGCCCCGTGCTGGTCATCGCTCCGGAAAAGCCCGTCGAGGTCGGCGTCAGCGAGCGGAGCGGGGCAAAGCTCCTCGACCTGTATCTGCAGGGACGCTCGCAGGCTGAGCGTCGGCTGGAAGAGATCCGCGCGTTTTTGTCCGACAAGGAATAGGCGGCAAAGGCTGGCGGGGCCTCAGAGTGATACCGAGGCCCCACCAGAGACCAACGCGCAACAGTAAGAACGAGGAGTCTTACTCTTTCTTGAACTTGTCGACGATACCGTCAACTGCCTGCGTCGCCTTCTCCTTCAAGGCGTCAGCAACAACCTTCACCTCTTCGCCCGACACGGCGCCGTCACCATCTGCGTCAAAGCCCTTCTTGACTTCACCCGCAGCCTCGGCGACAGCCTCAGCCGTCTCCTTGACGCGACCCTTAATGGCATCGAGAACCTCGCCCGCGTCGACGTCGCCGTCGCCGTTAGCGTCAAGGATGGACGTGCCCTTGGCGAGGAATTCGTCTGCGGTCTGCTTGAGATCCATGGTCACTCCTATCAACGTTATGAGCACAGTGCGACCAGTATAGGGCCCACCCACATGAGTTGGGCGGCAAACGCCAAGCCCTTCGGCAAATGAGCCGTCAGCCGCCAAACGCGTTGAACCACGCGTGCTCTTCGAAGGCATCCTTCTTGGGACCGCGAGGCTCATGGACGGGACGGCCTATGGGCAGATAGCAGACAAGGTCATAGCCCTCAGGCACGCCGAGCACATTCGCCATCTGGTCACAGAGTCGATCGTCGTCGGTGATGTGTCCTTCGTACCAGCACGTCGCGTAGCCAAGCGCCGTCGTTGCCAGCAGCATGTTCTCAATCGCGGCGGAGTAGTCCTGGACGGCAAAGCACTTGTCGCGATAGGCAAACACGCGCTTGGTGAGCACGCAGATCGCTGCGGGGGCGTTCTCTCTCGCGAGGGGCGGATTAATGCAGGCGCGCACGTTGGCCAACACAGCGGGATCGTCTATTGCCACGAGAAAGACGGTCTGCTTGTTGCATCCCGTAGGACCGGCAAGCCCCGCCTCCATGATGCGCACGAGGTCTTCCCGCGGAACGGGGTCAGGCAGAAAGCCGCCCCGATAGCTGTGGCGCAAAGCAATCGCTTCGAACAACTCCATGCTCAGGCACCTCTCCTTCGTCCCGCCGATAACGGCCATCTGACAGTGGCATATGTGACACGTAGGAAGTGTATCCCTTTCCTAGCGGAAGCCAACCGAACGTACGGAAGCTAGCCTGGCCCTTTGTGGTGCGGTTTGCACACAACTGGGCCTCGGGCAGCTGAGAAGCCTCCAAGGCGGCAATTGCGTGCAGCCCCACGGGCACCAACTGGCCTTTTGTGGTGCGGTTTGCACACAACTGGGCCTCGGGCAACCTAAAGGGCGCCTCCTTTGGCAATTGCGTGCAGTCTCCCGAGCGCCACCTGGTCTTTTGTCGCGAGAAGTGCACACAAGTGGCCCTCGGGCGAACCGGGAAGCCACCAAGGCGGCAATTGTGTGCAGCCCCACGGGCGCCAACTGGCCTTTTGTGGTGCGGCTTGCACACAACTGGCCCTCGGGCATCCCAAGAAGCCATCGAGACGGCAATTGCGTGCAAACCGGAAAGACGCAGGATATTGAGAAAGGGCGGGGTGGCCTTATCAGACGAGGAGATCCTCGGGCGCGTCGTTGTAGACGACCGAGTGCTCGTATACATAGCTGGGAGCAAGGTCTATCGTGCCGTCAAGCCACGACACGAAGCCGTGCTCAACAGCCACTGTCATCTGGACAGATTTGTTTTGCAACGGCTCAGAAGCCGGCCCAGAAACGTCCGTTACGTCAAAGAGGCGCTTCTCCCCCGAAGCGAAGGAGACAAGGAGCATGCCGCCCGTAAGCGGGGTCGCCTCGACTATACGCGGCTCATCAGAAGGGACGCCAGCGTAGCAAATGCCATCCAGCTCGTACATGCTTTCACCTACATCGCTTCAACCTTGTCGAAATGCTCGCCTCGGACTGCCTTGTTCCATGCGGCATACCCAAATGTGTCTGGACCCATAGCACCACCTTCATCATACGTCAGAACCTGCTAGGAGACCGACATGAAGGAAAGCCGAGTCCGAACATAGTTCAGGCTCGGCATCTAATCGTCACGGTAGAGCCGTTTGCGAAGCTATCGACCTTCGATATACGATCAATGGCATAACCAACATCATGATTCACATCAATGGAAAGGGAGGAGTGTGCAGATTAATCGCCAACAGGGAGATCGAACAAGACGCACCCAAAGCAAAGTGGAAGCAGCGAAGCTGGGTCCTGACGATTAGGATGCCCTGGCCTCGCATCAGCGACTACTCGCAGGTCCAATCAGTGCAGGTGAAACGCGGACGCCCGGCCTCGTCAAGCCCCCTGAGGGTATATATGGCGGCGAAATCCCACCGTTCCCTGATCTGGTAGCCTCGGAAGCTCCATCCCTTGCCGTAGTAGAGACTTCCGTCAATCTCAATGCATGCGACCTCGCCCAAGAGGAACGTTTCATTGT
>JAFUBJ010000463.1 GCA_017460265.1 Atopobiaceae bacterium
AATTATGTCTTGATAAGAAAAACGCCATCACCAAAACCTCCAAAAAGTGGTACAAACTGGCGATTCACCTTCTCGGAGGAACCTTCCGGCGGCCAATTACCCCAGAAAACGGACCTCGGGCTCAAGTCTCACGCCAAACTGACGCTCGACCTCGTCCTGCACATGCTCGATGACCGCATGGACGTCCGCCGCCGTGGCGCCGCCCACGTTTACCACGAAGCCCGCATGCTTCTTGCTGACTGCAGCTCCTCCCGACTGCCAACCCTTGAGGCCGGCATCAGTGATGAGCTTTCCTGCAAAGTATCCCTCGGGTCGCTTGAAGGTGGAGCCGGCGCTCGGCAGCTCAAGGGGCTGCTTCTCTTCGCGGCGCCGCGTGAGGTCATCCATGCGCTCACGGATTTCCTCCGAATCGCCGCGCTTGAGCGCAAAGGTGGCCGAAAGCACGACCATGCCTTCATCTGCGATGCGGCTCTTGCGGTAGCCCAGGTCAAGCTCGTCTACGCCCAGGGTGTCCACGGTTCCATCCGCCTTGAGCACCCGCACGCTCTTGAGCACGTCGGCAATGCACCCGTCGTAAGCCCCAGCGTTCATGAAGCAAGCCCCACCGATGGAACCAGGGATGCCACAGGCAAACTCAAGGCCAGAAAGACCCAGCTCACACGCCATCTCGGAGGCTTCGCGCAGACCAACTCCCGCCTGACAGCTCATCTCCTTCCCGTCCACCGACACGCCAATGAGGCCTTCAGTCAACGAGATGATCACGCCATGGTAGCCTTCGTCAGACACAAGAAGGTCTGAGCCGCACCCAAGCACAAAGAAGGGAGCGCCAGCGGCACGACACGCATTCAGGACTTCGACGATTTCGTCCTGGTCGTCCGGCATCACAAAGAGGTCTGCAGGACCGCCGATCTTAAAGGTGGTGTGCTCTTTCATGGGCTCGTCAACGAGCACGTTATCTTCGCCTACGATCTGGCGAAGACGGTAGACTAGGCTGGTACTGTCGTAGTCGGTGCCGGACATACGGCTCTCCTTGGGATCATGTGATGGGTACGCACGGTGGCAGCAGTGTAGCGCATGGCCTATCGCGGATGGGACGTCAGGTGCCAGCCGCCGCAGAAGTCGCAGCGATAGCACGTGAGACCGCTGCGTCCGTGCTCGGCGCAGAGGGTAATTGCCTCCTGCGCGTCCCAGCGCGTGGCATAACGGTTCTTTGACGAGCAGGACTTAGCCCGATAGGCCTCTTCGCGCCGGCCCTCCGCTGCGGAACGCTCTGCCCGGGCACGAGCAAAGACGCCGTCTAGGTCGCTCGAGAGCTGTGCCTTGAACGACTCCACCTGCCTTTGTCGAGCAGAGCGCTTTCTGCTGGTCATGGGTGCCCCTCGCGTGTATTGGAACATGCTTTGAGTGTAGCCGCTGTTGGCGCGCTCTTCGCAGTCTTTGGACCAGGCCCACGAGAAGCATAGCCTTCCCCTTGCCGAAAGTGGGACGGAGGCTTCTGCCCCGCGACAAAAACAGTTGCACCACGCCAACACAATGGCTATGCTCGTACCTGCATACAGTTTCAGGGCGGGGTGAGATTCCCCACTGGCGGTAATGGGCGAGGCCCCAAAGTCCGCGAGCCGCAGAAGGCGGCCGATCTGGTGAGATTCCAGAACCAACGGTTACAGTCCGGATGGAAGAAACGGAGGCGCCATCATGGCCACCAATTCCAGCGCACGTCACGACACCCACTCCACCACCGCAAGCAGCGGCTGGTCAACCAAGCGCATTGCCGTCACGGCACTTTTCTGCGCGGTTGCCGCCATCTGCACGCTCTTCATCGAGTTCCCCATCTTGCCGGGAGTGACCTTCCTCAAGTACGACCCCTCCGCCATCGCCGCGCTCATTGCTGGCTTTGCGTTTGGCCCGACGACCGGCGCCGTGGTCTCGGTGCTCCCCTACCTGGTGCACCTTGCCACTGAGAGCGGCATCTATGGCACGATCATGGCCATCATCGCCACCCTTTCGCTCGTGCTGCCCGCCTCGCTCATTTACCAGCGCAACACCACCATGCGCGGTGCCATCACGGGCCTTGTGGTGGGCGGTATCATCTGCCTGGCCTGCTGCATCCTTGCCAACATCGTGGTCACGCCCATCTACATGGGAGCCCCGCGCGAAGCCGTGGTCGCCATGATCGTTCCCACGCTGCTGCCGTTCAATGTGCTCAAGATCGCGCTCAACTGCGTGATCACCGCGCTCGTGTACAAGCCCATCTCCAAGGCGCTTGAGAGCTAGTGGCAGCGACTGTCGACAAAGAGCTTGACATGAGGGACGCGGCGAAACCCGTCGTGTCCCTCAGCCATGTCACGCTGCGCTATGGCGACGGCCCCACCGTGACGACGGCACTTGACGACGTGACCTTGTCCATCTCCAAGGGCGACCGCGTCTGCGTGCTGGGTGCCAACGGGTCAGGCAAGTCAACCTTGGCGTCAGTCATCTGCGGCCTGCTCGCGCCCGATGAGGGAGAGGTCACCCTTGTCGGTGAGAAGGTGATGGGACCAGACGGCATTGACTTCGATGCTTATCGGTGCGCCCGCCGACAGCTTGGCCTTGTGTTCCAAAATCCTGACGACCAGATCGTCACCTCTATCGTCGAGGAGGACGTGGCCTTTGGCCCCGAGAACCTCTGCCTGCCGCCCGAGGAGATTGGCAAGCGCGTGGCTCGCGAACTTGATCGCGTTGCCATGACCGACCATGCGCGCAGCAACCCCTCCAACCTCTCGGGCGGACAGAAGCAGCGCGTTGCCATCGCAGGCGCCCTTGCCATGGAGCCGCTCGTACTCGTGCTTGACGAGCCGGGTGCCCTGCTTGACGTGCGCGGACGTCGTGGCATCATGCGCGTGATGGCCGAGCTGCGCAGCCTGGGCACCACTATCGTGCACATCACGCACTTCATGGACGAGGCGCTGGCGGCAGACCGCGTCATCGTGATGGACCACGGTCGCATCGCATTCAGCGGCACCCCGCAAGAGGTCTTTGCACGCGGAACGGAGCTTATGGGCCTGGGCCTTGAGGCTCCCTTCACCGCACAGCTGGCCGAAGCCCTGCGCACCCGTGGCATTAACGTGCCATGGACCTGCGATGAGGACACCCTTCGTAAGGAACTTGTGCCTGGCTCTCCGTTGAAGTCCGTCTCCCAAGGGAACCCCCCAGAGGTGAGTCCCAGCAATGAATCCTCCGCAGTCCACGTGGAGCACGTCTCGTACTCGTACCGAGAGGCTGGCGGCCGCAAGGCTCTTGACGACGTCTCGTTTGACGTGGCCCGTGGCACCTCGGTGGCCATTGTGGGCCAAACGGGGTCGGGCAAGTCCACCCTCGTACGCATGCTCTGCGCCCTTGAGGTGCCTGACCAGGGCCACATTGTGGTCGATGGCATTGACACGGCCAGCCGCAAAGACCGCCGCTCGCTCCATGGCAAGGTCGGCTACGTCATGCAGCACCCCGAGCGCCAGCTCTTTGCCGAAACCGTGCTGGAAGACGTGGCCTACGGCCCGCGCAATCTTGGCCTTTCTCCCGACCAGGTGCAGCAACGCTGCGCTCATGCCCTTTCGCTTGTGGGCCTGACGGGCAAGGAGGACGCCTCCCCCTTCCAGCTTTCTGGCGGGCAGCAGCGCCTGTGCGCCATTGCCGGCGTGCTTGCCATGGAGCCCAACATCCTCGTTCTTGACGAGCCAACCGCGGGCCTGGACCCTCGTGGCCGCGTGCAGCTCGAGCGCATTCTGGAAGACATCCACGCGCACGGCGTCACCACCATTCGCGTGACGCACTCCATGGACGACGCCGCAAAGGCCCAGCAAGTCGTGGTGCTTTCCAGGTCTAAGCCGCTCATGGCGGGCGCGCCCCAGGAAGTCTTTTGCGCAGATCACGACCAGATGCTGCACGACGCCGGCCTTGGGCTTCCCGAACCGCTGCGCTGGGCCATTACCCTTGGCCTTAGCACAGCGCCACTTACCCTTGAGCAGCTGGTTGACGACCTTGTCTCGTACGCCAAGACGCGTGCCGAGGAGGTGAGCTGATGGCATTTAAGCTCTCCATGGGAGAATACTGGCCCGGGCAGTCGTTCCTTCACCGCATGGACCCGCGAGCCAAGGTTGCCTGCATGCTCGCCCTGATGGTGTCGGTCTTCTTTGTGCACTCGCTCCCACAACTTGCCCTGAGCTGGGCTGTGGCGCTTGCGCTCATCACGCTTTCTCGCGTTCCCGTGAGCAAGGTTCTGCAATCCATCCGCCCCGTCGTGGCAATGCTCACTGTGCTGGGCGTTTGCAACCTGCTCCTTGTGCGCACCGGCGAGACGATCGTGTCGGTCGGCCCGCTCACCATAACCACAGGCGGCGCCTGGGCGGCCGTGCTGTATTCGCTTCGTCTGGTGGCAGCCGTCATCGCCGCCGCATTGCTACTGCTCACCACCACCCCTACGCAGCTCACCGATGCCTTTGACGCCGCGATGGCACCGCTTGCGCGCATAGGCCTTCCCGCGCATGAGCTGGCCATGGTCTTCTCGCTCATGCTGCGCTTTATTCCCACGCTGGCAGACGAGGCATCCGCCATCCTTGATGCGCAGACCGCCCGTGGCGGAGCCTTGGCCGAAGGCTCGCTCGTCAGGCGCGTTCGGTCAGTCGTCCCCGTCATTGTTGCCTTGCTTGCCAGCAGCCTCCGGCATGCCAACGGCCTTTCTCGCGCCCTGGATGCCCGTTGCTACGAAGGCGGCGCCGCACGAGGGCACTGGCACCCGTTACACATGCGCCCAAACGACTGGCTGGCACTTGTTGCGACGATTGCCTATGCCATCGTGCTCGCATGGGCAAGATGATAAAAAGCAAAGTACCCTTTTGGAGGGGTATTTTTACGTTCTGCCTGCTAGCAAAACGAAATACCCCT